>CAXNDY010000187.1:0-3738 GCA_964201095.1 Saccharofermentanales bacterium | reverse complement strand
CGTTCCCGGTGGATCCGGGCGAACGAAAAGGATGCCTCCGTGCCATGACGACGCGGAGGCATCCTGGTTCAAAGGGCTCGGGAGGATCCTAGGCGATCGGAACGACAGCCGGGGTCGTGTCGCCCTTGACCGCCATCTTCTCCAGAACGTACTTGGCGAGGGTCTTGAAGTCCTTCGACGAGGTCGTTGCACCGGCCACGACGTCGATGGTCGCGGTCTGCTTGGCGATCAGCCGGTCTTCGAGTTCCTGGTACGCCTTCGCGGGATAGGTGCCGTTGACGTCCTTCATCTCTTCCGCGTATTTCTCGTCGGCCGATTTCAGGATCCCGTTCTTGTCGACCTCTTCATAGAAGACGGCCGTGACCTTTCCCGAAGCCACCGTGACTTCGAGCTGGGGCTTGAATCCATGCGTGTCGTACGTCGCCGCTTCCACCTTGTAGACGCCGTCCACCAGCTTGGCGGGACCGCAGCCTGCTAGAATGCCGACAGACAGAACGACGACGAGGACCAGAAGAATCACCTTGAGTCTAGACATCGCATTCACCACAACTTCCTGTTCTTGTCCTTCGCATCGACGAGAGGATCTACTTGGCTCCCACTTCGAGCCGGTTCTCATAAGCCATGGCGAGAGCGCCGAGCAGGTCGCCATGCGCGTCCTTGAGGCTCATCGTGGCGCCAGCGATCACGTCGGAAAGGGACTTCTTCTCGGCATCGGTCAGCTTCGCGAGCTTGGCGATGTCCTCGGGCTTCGTGGAGGTGTCCTTCAGGGGGCGGCCGTTGACGTCGGAGCAGTACTTGGCGAACCAGGCATTGATTTCAGCGACCGTCTTGCCGACGAAGAACTTCTGATAGAAGTCCATCTGCTTGTGCCAGTCGTTTTCCGTGTTCATTCCGTAGGAATCACCGCGCTGACGCTTCGACTGCCAGCCATTGACTTCGGCCGCGATGGTTTCGTCGGTGTTGTCGGAAACGCCGCTGACCGTGCCGGAGGCATGGTCGGTGACGTTGTAGCCTTCCGTTCCCGGCCATCCGGAGAAGTGGGGCATCGTCGCGCCGTCGTAGTTCGGCGAGCTGACTTCCAGCATGTCGAAGGTCACGTCGATGATCTTGCCGTTCTTGTCGAACAGAGCGGTGCACGTCGTGTAGTTGAAGGAATAGACCTGGACTTCCGCGGAATCCTTGCCGGGACCGACGCGGAACGTGGGGACCTGACCCAATCCATGATAGACCTTGCCGGTGGAGCTGCATCCGGCGAGCAACGAAACGGAGACGACCAGAACCAGAGCGATGGCAACCAATTTCTTGAACATCGAATCCCTCCTGATTTTTTGAATATGGTAACGCTTGAGACAGTTGTGAGTATAACGGATGGCTTTCGCCGAATCAAGACGCGCGATGCAACTTTGTCACGATTATTTGCATTGCCTCTCCAATGTGGCATTATTCCGTTAAAAAGGACCGGAATATCAGATTCTTTTCAATCTTCGCAGGACGGGGGCGGTCGCGGCGGCCGTCGGCACGCCCGTCAGAAGACCGACCAGGAGCAGCATGGGCAGGTAGGATGTTACGAGGGAGAGGTCCCGCAGGATCAGGCAGGCCGCGGCGACCTGACCGACATTGTGCGCGGCGGCTCCGGCCATGCTGATGCCGTAGATCGAGAAGGCGCGACCCTCCCCGAGATGCAGGAGGGCCATGACCCCCAGCGCGGCCAGGCCGCCGAACAGGGAGAACAGGAGCGAGGCCGGTCCGAGGAAGAGCGCGGAGAGCAGGCAGCGGACCACGACGATGGCCGCGGCATCGAGGAAGCCGAGACGGTAGATCGCGAACAGCGTGACGATGTTGGCGAGTCCCAGCTTGATGCCGGGAACGGGGATCAGGAGATTCAAGGGGATCCAGCGCTCGACGATGGAGAGGACGACGGCGAGCGAGACCAGGACGCCGCTCACGACCAGCCGCCTCACATCCGCGGAGACGGCGTGGGGGTGCTGCGGGATGGGCGTCTCGCGCTTCCTGCGGTTCATCCGTTGATGACGTCCACGTCGCCGGAGTCGCCGAGCACACGGAGAAGCAGGTGTCCGGGGACGCAGGCGGCGACCTGCGGAGGACGGGAGATCCAGCCGGTCTGCACGCAGACCTTGTCCGGGCAATCGGACTTCTCGAAGCGGATGCGTCCTGCACCCGTGAGGACCGTGAAATGATATCCCTCCGACTCGATGTCGTAGGCGGCTTCCCTTTCGAGATCGGCGGGTGTGAAGGTCCGCACCGTCGTACCGTCGTGCACGAGGACCGCACCGGCGGCGACGGAGGAGGAGAAGAGCCCCTGCGCGCCCAACAGGCCCACGGCCAGCGCGACGACGGCGACGACGACGAGAAGGTCGCCGAAGCGGAGCACCTTCCAGCCGGAGGGAGTCCCGGTCTCTTTCCTGCGCAGGGTCGCGGTCTCCATCACTGTGGATCTCCTCGCAAGGTCAGGAGTCCCCGGATCCTTTCCACCAGTCGGTCGGGGCCCGCTCTGGACGCGTCGACCGAAAGGTCCGCGTAACGCTCATAGAGTGGCGCGCGCTCGGCGAGGAGGTCGGACAGGGTGGTCCCAGCCGCGGCGACGACGCCGCGCCGGCGAAGGTCGCCCGTCCGCCGCGAGAGGGAAGCCGCATCGGTCCTGAGGTAGACGACCTTGCCCAGACCGCGGAGGCGCCCCATGGCGGCCGCGCTGTAGACGACGCTGCCTCCGGTCGAGATCACGGCGCTGTCGGGCGGGTCCATGGCCAGAACGGCTTCTTCCTCGCGGCGCAGGAAGCCCTCCCGTCCTTCCCGTTCCAGGAGGACGCGCACGGGGACTCCCCACCGTTCCTGCAGGAGACGGTCGGTGTCGATGAAGCGGATTCGCAGAGAAAGGGCGAGCCGCCGGCCGACCGTGGTCTTTCCAGCACCCGGCATTCCGATCAGCACGATCCGGGGCATCACACGGCCTCCTTCATCAGACGACGCGGTCGCCGCCTTCCGATCCGGCCGTCTGCACTCTCTTCTCCAATAGGGGAAGCAGCGGACCTTCCGTCGGGCTGGTCGGCATCTCGATGTGGATCGCGACGCTGGCGGTCACCGGCACGGCCATTCCGGCCTGCGGGAGCTCGAGTCGGGAGATGCGGCTGCGGATCCGCTCGGCGACGGTCTGCACGCCGGCGTTGCCGGTGTTCCGCATGACCACGAGGAACGATTCCTCGCCGGAGCGGGCGACCCAGTCCTGCTCGAGTCGCATGCTCTTCTGCAGCATGTCGCCGACCGCGCGGAGCAGGGCGTCGCAGAAGTCGTCCCCATGGCGCGAGCGCAGCCGTGCGAAGCCATCGAGCGAGATCAGGATCAGGGAGAGCGGGTACCGTGTCGAATGGGCCCGGTCCAGTTCACGGGGAAGTCGCACTTCGACCGAGTTGCGGTCGAGAAGCCCGGTCAGGGCGTCGATGGAGGAGGCGTGGTCCGCCTGCTCGAAAAGCACCTGGAGTTCCGCCGCGTCGATCGAATCCCCGCTCGCGGCGACGAGACTTCCGGTCAGGTCGCGGAGCATTTCGACGACGATGCCGCGTCCTCCGGTCTGGAACGGAATGGCCGTGGAGAGGTACATGCTGCCCTTGTGGAACAACATGCGGGACAGGCGTCGGTTCTCGCGGAAAGCGCGGGCGGAGAGGCAGTCGCGGCAGGTGTCCTCGCCGCTCCAGAATCCCCTGCAGGGGAATGGCGAAGGCG
>CAXNDY010000186.1:0-3751 GCA_964201095.1 Saccharofermentanales bacterium | reverse complement strand
GATCAACCCCGCCATGAGGATCAGGTAGACCGGTGTGCGGACCCAGGTCCCCTGCCAGTCCAGCAGGGCGCCGAAGCCTATTGCGGTGACGGCGAAGGTGAAGGAGCCGAAGCTCCGGGTCAGGCTGTAGTCCAGGGGGTGCCCTTCGTTCATCAGGCGCACGGACCAGGCGTCGACGAGGGTCGGAAGGGTCTGCAGGGCTACGGACAGCAGGACCACCTCCACGATGACGAAGCCCAGTCCTGCGCCGCAGTAAGGCAGCAGCGCGACGAGGATGCAGGAGGCGACGGAGAGCACGACGAACAGGGTCCGCGTGTGGCCGTGGCGGTCGCACCAGGCGCCCCATAGAGGCTGCGCGACCATGCTGGAGAGGGAGATCATCATGGTGAGGGTCCCGATCCAGAAGTTGTTGTACCCCCAGGCGCGGAGCTGGGGGACCAGGAAGCTGAACAGGACGGCGAAGGCCGGCCATACCAGGCCCTGGAGGATGGAGAACCGCAGATTGAGGGAGTAGCGGTCGGAAGGATTCGCGCGGGCGGGCTCGGGCATGCGTTCGCTCCTTGTCGGGTCGGACCTTCTGCACTTCATCTTTTCGCCACAGTATAGCATCGGACCCGAGGGTGTGGTAAGGTTCGCCTATGCTGAACGAATGGCTCTCCCTGCTCGGACTCTCATCGGCGCCGCCGGACCTGTGGCGGATCGTCACGCTGGTCGTCGTCGCCATCGCCGTCGGCATGGGCAAGGCCGGCCTGAGCGGCGCCGTGATCCTGGCCATCCCGCTGCTCGCGGCGTCCATGGGCGCCCGGGAGTCGACCGGCCTGATGCTGACGCTCTTCCTGCTCGGCGACATCTTCGCGGTCAAGGCCTACCGGAAGCACGCGAACCTCGGCGAGATCGGTCGCCTCTTCCCTTCCACCGTGGTCGGTCTCGGGCTCGGGGCCGTGATCGGAAGCCTCATCAGCGCCCAGCAGTTCAAGTGGGCCATCGCCGGCGTCGTCCTGGTCTGCCTGGCCTTCATGGGCTTCCAGGAGTGGCGCAACGCCGAAAGGGCCGTCCCGCGCTCCATCGCCCTCGCCCTCCTCATCGGCGCGCTGAGCGGGTTCACCTCCATGATCGGAAACGCGGCTGGACCCATCTTCGCGGTCTACCTTCTCGCCATGGGTTTCGACAAGAACAGATTCCTCGGCACCACCGCGGTCTTCTTCCTGATCGTCAACCTCCTCAAGATGCCCCTGCAGATCCTGGTCTGGCACAACGTCGACTGGGCGACGCTGCTCGCGGCCCTTGCGCTGCTTCCCGCCGTGTATCTCGGCATCGTGCTCGGCATGAAGCTGCTGAAGATCCTCAAGGAGAGGACCTTCCGGTTTCTCATGATCGGGATGACCGCGCTCGCGGCCGTTCGGCTCATGCTCCCATAGGAATCGAAGCGGCTTAGCGCGTAAGCGGAAGAGGACGGGGTCTCCCCCGTCCTCTTCGTTCGTCCGTGCGTCCGACCGCTACTTCTTGAGTTCGGTCTTCCGACGGGTGTATTCCTCGTCGTTGATCTCGCCCTTCGCATAGCGCTCGTTCAGGATCTTCAGCGCGGAGTCGTCGATCGGTTCGCCGCCTTCATGCCCTTCGTGTCCGCAGCAGGACCCGTGGGGTCCGCAGTGCATTCCATGCATGCCGTGCATGCCGTGGTGACGGCCCCTGCGCAGCAGCACGATGATCAGGACGACGAACAGCACGAGCAGCAGGAAGCCGCCGATCATCATGCCGAAGCCGCCGAATCCTCCGCCGAAGCTGCCGAAGCCGCCGGGTCCGCAGATGCGGTTGAAACCATTCCCGAAATATCCCATCATGTCCGATTCCACCTTTCGTGGGTCCTTGTCGACCCTCTATGTCCCATATCATCGCACGGAATTGTGGAGAGGTGATGGAGAGATACAGTTCGATTACATTCCCATATCTTGTGTTAAAACTGGGTGTTGCACCCCAGATGTTGTTGTATAATGAAATCCCACACCAGAACCGATGCCGACTCCGGGGGCCAGCCCGGCGGCGTCCACAAGGAGGACTTCCGATGTCCCAGCTGCACCCGCACATGGTCCGCTACTTCACCCGGGAGCTCGAGTTGAGGCCGGATCTCACGGTCTACGATCTGTTCGAGTGGTCGAAGCGCGACGTCGTCCTCAAGGACCACCGCAGCGGGCGCATCCTGACCGACATGAGGGGCCTCGAGTTCCCCGTCCGGTATTCGCAGACGGCGTGCGACATCATCGCCTCCAAGTACTTCCGCAAGGCCGGCGTGCCGACCCCCTCCGGCACCGAGACCAGCATGCGTCAGGTCGCCCACCGCATGGTCGATTTCTGGCTGTCCGCCCTCGTCGACGAGGGACTCGTCCGCGACGACGCCCAGCGCAAGGTGCTCTACGACGAAGTCGTCTACGCGCTGCTCGACCAGCGCTTCGCCCCGAACTCCCCGCAGTGGTTCAACACGGGCCTCAAGTCCGCCTACGGGATCTCCGGCGGCCAGAGCAGCCTGTTCTACTTCGACCCGGAACTCGGCCGCGTCGTCGAGTCCGAGGACGACTACACCCGCACGCAGGCCTCCGCCTGCTTCATCCTCTCCGTCGAGGACAAGCTGCTCGGCCCACACTCGATCTCCGACCAGTACGTGACCGAGACCAAGCTCTTCAAGGGCGGCTCCGGCACCGGCACCAACTTCTCCGCCCTCCGCGCCGAGGGCGAGCGTCTCTCCGGCGGCGGCCAGTCCTCCGGCCTGATGAGCTTCCTCAAGGGCCTCGACCGCAACGCCGGCGCCATCAAGTCGGGCGGCACCACGCGCCGCGCGGCCAAGATGGTCTGCCTCGACATCGACCACCCCGAGATCGAGACCTTCATCACCTGGAAGGCCAAGGAGGAGGACAAGGTCCTCGCGCTGGCCCGCATGGGCTACGACACCGACATGGACGGCGAGGCCTACGGAACCGTCTCCGGCCAGAACAGCAACAACTCCGTGCGCCTGTCGAACGATTTCCTCCAGAAAGTCGTCGACCTCGACAAGGACCCCGATGCCACCATCCACCTGCACGGCCGCACCGACCCCTCCGTGGACCGCGACGCCCGGGTGGACACGCTCTGGAACGCCTTCAACCTGTCGGCCTGGAAGTGCGCCGACCCGGCTCCGCAGTTCTCCGATACCTTCAACGAGTGGCACACCTGCCCCTACGGCGAAGACGGGCAGCTGGACGCACGCCACAACCGGCTCAACTCGACCAACCCCTGCGGCGAGTACGCCTTCCTCGACGACACCTCCTGCAATCTCGCCTCGATCAACGTCCTCCGCTTCCTCGACGAGGAGACCGGCGCGTTCGACCTCGAGGGCTATCTGCACCTGATCGTCCTCTGCCAGCTCGTCCTCGAGGCCTCGATCCAGAAGGGCCACTTCCCCACGCCCGACATCGCCCGCAAGACCTACCTCTTCCGCAGCACCGGCCTCGGTCTGGCGAATCTCGCGTCCCTGCTGATGGCACTCGGCATCCCCTACGACTCCGACGACGCCCGCGCCCTCGCGGCTGCCCTCATGGGCCTCGCGACGGGCCAGAGCTACTACGCCTCCGCCATGATGGCCGAAGCCGTCGGCCCCTTCGCGAAATACGCCCTCAACCGCGAGCCGATGCTCCGCGTCGTCCGCAACCACGCGCGGGTCGCCGGCGCCCTCGAGGACCCGATGGAGGGCCTCTCCTACGCACCGGTCCTCGTCGACCAC
>CAXNDY010000185.1:0-3752 GCA_964201095.1 Saccharofermentanales bacterium | reverse complement strand
CCAGGACGGCGCGGCGTCCAGGGACAGCGAGGTGGCCTGGTTCGAAATGGGACTGCTGACGCCGGACGATTGGTCGGCGCAGTGGATCGAGCCATCCCTGCCGCCTGCGAGCCCGGAACCCAAAGCCTCGCTGGTCACTGTGGCCTTCCACCCACGGAAGCCCGTGCCGCCGGAGATGCGCCTGCGCCCCTGCACGCTGCTGCGCCGCGAGTTCGTCGTCCGCGCCGGGGTGAAGCGTGCCCGCGCATACGCGACAGCCCATGGCGTCTACCGTCTCGAGATCAACGGTTCCCGGCTCGACGTCCGCGAATTCGCGCCGGAATTCACGGCGTACGCGAAGCTGCTCTGCACGCAGACCTACGATGTGACGGCGCTCCTTGCGGTGGGTGCGAACGCGGTCGGTGCGACGGTCGCGGACGGCTGGTGGTGCGGGCGCGTCGGGATGACCGGAGACAGCTGCCAGTATGGCGACCGGCACGCGCTGCTGCTGCAGCTCGACATCGAGTACGAGGATGGGAGCACCGAGCGGGTGGTCTCGGACGACCGGTTCCGCTGCGCGACGGGGCCTGCCGTCTACTCCGACATCTTCATCGGTGAGAAGTACGACGCGCGCCTCGAGCGGGACGGCTGGAGCCGCCCCGGGTACGGAGCCGCCGACTGGAAACCCGTCGTCGTGGCCGACCACGGCCTGTCGAACCTGCGGCCCCAGCACGGAGGTCCCGTGAAGGCCGTGATGGAGATCGAGCCGATCGCGGTCCTGCGGACGCCGAAGGGGGAGACGGTGGTCGACCTCGGGCAGGTGATCGCGGGGCGCATGCGGCTGCGCGTCCGAGGCGAGGCGGGGACGTCCGTGACGCTCGAGCACGGCGAGGTGCTCGACCAGCAGGGGAATTTCCTGCGCAACGTCGCCGGCCGGAACAAGGACCAGACCGACGTCTATGTCCTGAAAGGAGGGGGAAAGGAAGTCTACGAGCCGGCCTTCACCTTCCACGGCTTCCGCTTCGTCCGCGTGACGGGATTTCCCGGAACACCGACCGTCGCCGACTTCACGGGGGTCGTGCTTTCCTCGCTCGATACGACGACCGGGCGTTTCTCCTGTTCCGACCCGCGTCTGGACCGCCTTGTGGACAATGTCGTCTGGAGCCAGCGCGCCAACATGCTGTCGATTCCGACGGACTGCCCCCAGCGGGAGCGCGCCGGCTGGACCGGCGACATCCAGATCTTCGCGCCGACCGCCGCCTTCCTGCTCGACGTGGAGCCATTCCTCACGCGGTGGCTGCGCAGCGTCGAGGCGGACCAGCTCCCGGACGGTCAGGTGCCCCACGTGGTGCCGTATCTGAAAGCATACCGGGAAGACATCGGAGGGATGTTCCGCACGGACTCGTCGGCCGGCTGGGGCGACGCCTGCATCCTCGTGCCGCTCGCGATGTACCGGAAGTACGGTGACCGCCGCGTCCTCGAAGAGATGTACGGGGTCATGGAGCGGTGGATGGACTACATGCGGAAGAACGCCGCCGAGCACAGCCCGCTGCGCTTCCACCTGAACCCCCTGAACTGGCTGAGCCGGCGCCGGCGCGAGACCGAGCGGCTTCTCCGGGACACGGGCTGGCACTACGGCGATTGGCTGATCCCGAGCCGGTCCGCCTCCGGAACCGTCGGCATGTTCACCGGCGCGTTCTCGACGAAGCGGCCGGTCGCCTCGAGCTACTACGCGTATTCGGCAGCCCGGATGGGCGAGATCGCGGGGATCCTGGGCAAGGAGGACGACCGGAAGCGCTACGAAGCGCTGGCGGTGAAGATCGGCGCGGCGTTCGCGTCGCGGCACGTCCGACGGAACGGGCGGATGCGTCCTGCGACCATCCAGGGGGTCTACATCCTCGCTCTCCAGTTCGAGCTGGTGCCGGAGGCGCTACGGGCGAGGGCCGTGGAGCACCTGGTGCGCCTGATCCACCGGAACGGCGACCGACTCGACACCGGCTTCCTTTCGGTTCCGCACCTGCTCGACGTGCTGGCCGACAACGGACATCGCGCCCTGGCGGACAAGCTGCTCTACCAGGAGGAGTGCCCGTCCTGGCTGTACGAGGTGAAGCGGGGCGCGACGACCATCTGGGAGAGCTGGAAGGCCATCGAGCCGGACGGCCGGGTGACCGACGTCTCCTACAACCACTACGCCTTCGGGTGCGTCGGAGACTGGATGGTGCGCACGATCGGAGGGCTCGAGGAACTCGAGCCGGGGTATCTGCGCTTCCGCGTCGCGCCGCGCCCGGATGCGTCGCTCACGCATGCCGAGATCGCCTTCCACTCCGTCCACGGGGGAATCGAGGTCGCGTGGAAGCGCGTGGATGGCCGGTTCCACCTGCGCGTCGCGGTCCCGTGCAACACGACGGCGCAAGTCGAGATGCCGGACGGCACGCGCAGCGAAGTCGGCTCGGGCGAATTCGCGTTCGAGTGCAGGGATGGAGGTGCGGCATGAGCGGACAGGCGGCGACTCCCGCGACGGCTCCCGCGACGACCCGGATCGGTCGGCGGGAGAAGGCCGCGTTCTTCCTCGCCAACTTCTCCAACATCCCGGTGATGTCCCTGATCGGCAGCTACCTCCTGATCTTCTACACGGACGTCGTCGGCCTCGACCCGGGCGCGGTCGCGACGCTGTTCCTGCTCTCCCGCGTGCTCGACGGCGTCAACGACCCGTTGATGGGCTACGTCGTCGACCACCTGCCGAGGCGCCCGACAGGACGCTTCCGTCCGTTCCTCGCCCTCGGCGCCGTCGTCTGCTCGCTGAACTTCCTGCTGCTGTGGCTGGGCCCCGCGCTGATGCCCGTCGGCAAGCTCGTGATCGCCTACGCCACGTACGTCCTGATCGGCATCACGTTCGACCTGATGGACATCCCCCTGAACAGCCTGATCCCCGCCATGACCGACGACGCCGGGGAGCGAAACTCCCTGAGCGCGATCAAGGGATTCGCCTACCTCTCCTGTTCCATGCTCGTGGTCATCGGCGCCCCGATCGTGATCTCCGCCGTGAAGGTCCCGTTCACGGCCTATCTGATCCTGGTCCTCGTCGCCACCGCCATCGTGGCGGTCGGCTCGGGTCTCGGGGCCGCCGGCGTGCGGGAGCGCGTCGCGCCGGCCGACCCGGACCGGAAGTACTCATTCCGCAAGGTCTTCCCCATGCTGCTGCTCGCCCCGGTGCTGGTGACCTTCCTGGCCGTCTTCGTCTACTCGGTCGGGTCGACGATGATGAACGCCATGCTCGTCTACTTCGCGAAATACGTGCTCGACAATCGGATCGACGTCCTGTCGCTCGCCGGCGCGGCGTCGTTCGTCGGCATGCTCATCGCGCTGGCGCTCAGCCCCCGCATCGCCACGCGGTTCGGGAAGCGCATCGCGTTCGGGTGCGGCGTCCTGCTGTTCGGCATCGGTCTCCTCCTCCGCCTGTTCTCCGTGACCAGCATCCCCTGGCTATACGCATGCGCCTTCGTGATCGGGTTGGGCATCGGCCTGTCCATGTCCCTCCAGTACGGCGTACAGGCCGACAACGTGGATTTCGTCGACTGGAAGATGGGCATCCGCGCCGAGGGGGCGCTTGCATCGTTCCTCTCGTTCGTCGCCAAGGCGGCATCCGGATTCGGCGGGGCCATTCCGGGCTATCTGCTGGCCTCCGCGGGCTACATCGCCAACCAGGCGCAGACCCAGACCGCGAAGGATGCGATCATCCTCGGCTCGACGGTCGCGCCCGCCCTGCTGGGGCT
>CAXNDY010000184.1:0-3768 GCA_964201095.1 Saccharofermentanales bacterium | reverse complement strand
GGAAGATCAGCAGGTAGCCGGCGACGTTCGCGACGAAGGCGGCCGACGCGCGGAACCCGTTCGCGATGCCCTTCCACAGCTCGGATCCGGTGATGACGCGCAGGCCCTGGTTCTCGCCGACCATCGTCGCCGTGGGCTCCAGGGTGGCGGTCAGGGTGGCCATGTCGACCAGCGCGTCCCAGAGCCGGATCTGGCCCTTGAGCTGTTCGACGGACTGCTGGACCTTGTCGAGTTCGGCGCGTACCAGGAGCGTGTCCTGCACCGTCGTCGCGGTCTTCATGATGTCGAGCAGCTGCGCCTCCTGGGCGAGGGCGTTGGTGAGGCGGGCCTGGGCGTCGTAGTACGCTTCGGTCACGTCCTCGGTCGAGGTCCGCGTCGAGACGACCTTGCCGAAGTCGCCGAGCTTCGCGAGAAGCCCGTCCATTTCGGCGGCCGGCACCTTCAGGGTGAGCACGGCGCGGAAGCGCGCATCGGAAAGCTCGGTCAGGGAGGACCCGGAGACGTATCCGCCGAGAGCCTCGACGGCGGCGGTCAGCCGGGTCGCGGAATCCTTCACGTCGTCGGACTCGAGGTCGGCGGTCGCGGTGCCGATCACCTTGCGGTCGACGGGGTCGGTCGAGGCGCTCTTGTCCGCGGTGAACTCGGTCCCCCCCTTGTCGGCGGTGTCTTCGCTGCCGGTCCCGGGCGGGTTCGCCGTGTAGTTCGAAGCGGAACAGGCCGCGCCGAGGACGATGGCGGCGGAGAGGAGCAGCAGGACGAGGACGTTGGACGCGCGGCGGGTCGTCGCGGTTTTCAGGGCAATCATCTTGAATCCCTCCTTCGTAAGCGGTGGACGGGGCGGCCCGTCCGGTGGCTCCGGTGTCGATACGCCGCACGGGGCCCGCCGGTTCCCTGGGGAAGCGGATCAGGCGAGCAGGGCGAGCGTGAACATGATGGTGACCGAGGAGAGGATCCAACCGCCGACGATGTCGGTGAACCAGTGCATGTCGAGGTACAGGCGGCCGAAGGAGGTCAGGGCGGACATGACGACCAGGTAGATGGAAACGGCGATGGTCGCGGCAAGGGGGACGTGGGTGGACAGCAGGAAGGGGGCGAGGATCGCGAAGGTCAGGCTTCCTGCGGCGTGGCCACTGGGGTAGGAGCCGGATTGCATGATCACGTGGGCGGTGTCGTGCGGGGGGCGGACCCGGCCGGATGCGCCCTTCGTGACGGAGACGACGGCCGTCTGCAGGAACAGCGCGACGAGCAGCGCCGTGGAGGCGCGCCAATCCCTCCAGACGAAACCCAGGAGGAGCGCGATGCCGGAGACCTGCACGGAGGCGGCGGGGAGGTCGTAGTACTTGTGCGTGAAGATGAAGAAGGGGCGCATCCAGGGTCTCCGCAGGCCGTGGACGATGCGGCGGGCGGCCGCGTTGGCGCGGTGCAGGCGCTTGTAGATCACGGCGAGCACGGTGTACACGCCGAGCAGGAGAGCGGAGGTGATCAGGAAGTCGAGGGGAAGGAGGTTTCGGAAATTCATGCGTTCGACCTCCCGCGGCGACGTCTGCGCCGGTGGGTGCGAAGCCCTCGTCCGGTCGGACTCAGTATATAACATTCGGCTTCCCCGCGCGATGGTGAGCCCTTTGCGCTCCGGAGCGCAAGGGATGCACCGGGTGCACCCGATGAAAGCGATGCGCGGGATGCATTGCATCTGCTTCCCGCATGGCGTACTATCGAATCGACGGGAGTCCTTCGAGGGATTCGCCGTCGCGCACCTTCACAATCGAACAAGGCAGCGGAGAAAGATGCGGGAGAGCGCCGTCCGGAAGGGCGGCCGCCGAAGGGGGAAGCCGGAACGGTTGTCGGCCGTACGGGGAAGCTTTCAGGCAAAGGGACCGCATCCCGACCGCACTCTGAAAAGCCCGGGAAGGGCACCGAAGGAGCAAGGCGCGTCCGCGCGCCGAATCTCTCAGGTCGTGAAACAGAGGAGGACGACGAGGTTTTCTTGTCGTCCTCCTTTTCGTTGCGCGAAGGAGAACGGCGAATCGCAGCAAGGAGGAACCCCGAGAATGACCGAATCAGCTCCCCCCTCCCCGACCTCCGCCTCCACCCCGCTCCAGGCAACGGCCCTCCGCCGCACGCCTCTTTACGACGAGCACGTCGCCCTCGGCGCCCGGATGGTCGACTACGCCGGCTTCGACCTGCCCGTCCAGTACGCCGGCATCCTCGAGGAGCATCGGGCGGTCCGCTCCGGCGCTGGATTGTTCGACGTCTCGCACATGGGCGAGGTCTTCGTCTCCGGGACCGGCGCCCTGCCGTTCCTGCAGCATCTGCTCGTGAACGACGTCTCCCGGGCCGACGGCGCGAAGGCGGTCTATACGCCCATGTGCCGCGAGGACGGCGGCACGGTCGACGACCTGATCGTCTACCGGCTGGCGTCGGGGACCTACCTGCTCGTCGTCAACGCAGCGAACACGGCAAAGGACCTCGCCTGGATCCAGGCTTCCGCCGAAGCCTTCTCGTCCGCCCACGCTCCGGGCGCGATCCGCGTCGAGGACGCGTCGTCCCGCTATGCCCAGATCGCCCTCCAGGGACCCCTGTCCCAGCGCCTCCTCGCCGGCATCGCCGGATTCGCACCCGCCGCCTCCCTCGGCCGCTTCCGGCACCTCGACGTCGTCCTGCCGGCCGGTGTCCTCGGTTCCCGCGCCGGAACCGTCCTGGTGTCGCGGACCGGCTACACGGGCGAAGACGGCTTCGAGCTGTATTCCGCTCCCGAGGACGCCCCCGGGCTCTGGCGCGCGTTCATCGCCCTCGGCGCCGTCCCCGCCGGACTCGGCGCCCGGGACTCCCTCCGCTTCGAGGCCGCCCTCCCCCTCTACGGCCACGAACTGTCCGATGCCATTTCGCCGATCGAAGCCGGTCTCGCGCGATTCATCTCCTTCACCAAGCCCGCCTTCGCCGGGCGCTCCCCCCTGCTTCGCCAGTTCACGCAAGGGGCCTCCCGACGGCTCGTCGGGCTGGCTTCGCTGGGCAAGACGGTTCCCCGCGCGGACCACCCCGTCCTGTCCGGCACGCGTCCGGTCGGCCACGTCACGTCCGGCCTCTTCTCGCCCACGCTCGGCCGCGGCCTCGCCATGGCCCTGGTCGAGTCGCTTCTCGGCAACGCCCCGGTCGCCCCGATTCCCGAATGCTCCGTCCGGATCCGCGAGCGCGACGAACCTTTCGAGATGGCCCCCCTCCCCTTCTACCGCAGACCGAAGACGCACTGACGTTCCGCCGTTTCCGCCGCACCGCGACGGATCGAGACCTTCCAGGAGGCAAGCACCATGAACGCGATTCCCAAGGACCGTTCCTACACGACCAGCCACGAATGGGTCCGCATCGAGGCCGGCCGCGCCTCGGTCGGCATCACCGAACACGCCCAGCACGAGCTCGGCGACCTCGTCTTCGCCGACCCGGCCCCTGTCGGCAAGGTCCTGCGCGCCGGCGATTCCGTCGCCACCCTCGAGTCGGTCAAGGCCGCCTCGGACGCATACACTCCGCTGGCCGGAACCGTCCTGACCTCCAACCGCGCGCTCTACGACGACCCATCCCTCCTCAACAGCGACCCCTACGGACAGCCGCTGGTCGTCCTCGCCCTCGCTGCGGACGCTGACCCCGCCGCCGCGGCAGGCCTCCTGGACGCCGCCGCGTACGCCGCACTCATCGGGGCGAAGGAGTGATCCCCATGACGAAACCCGGATACGTCCCCTCGACCTCCGCCGAACGCGCCGCGATGCTGCGCGACGT
>CAXNDY010000183.1:0-3773 GCA_964201095.1 Saccharofermentanales bacterium | reverse complement strand
GCGGCCAGGTCATGCTGAGCTAGAGCAGGAGAGAAGCACCATGAGGGAAGAAGCGACATGATCGACACCGCGATCCTGACCCGGCTCAACGCCCCGACCGCCTCCGAGCGCCTCGCCGCGCTCGCCGATGTCCTCCTTTCGACGGACTTTCCGCCCGCCGACCCGAGGATGGTCAACAACCACATCCACACCACGTACTCGTTCTCGCCCTACTCGCCCACGGCCGCCGTCTACGCCGCGCGCGCCGAAGGCCTGTGCACCGCCGGCATCGTCGACCACGACAGCATCGCCGGCGCCCTCGAGTTCGTCCAGGCCGGCCTCCTCGTCGGCATCCCCACCACGGTCGGCATCGAGGCCCGCGTCTCCATGGCCGGCACACCCTTCGAGAGCCGGCGCACCAACAACCCCGACCAGATCGGCTGCAGCTACATGGCCCTCCACGGCGTCCCGCACGCACGGATTCCCGAGGTACAGCGCTTCTTCGAGCCGCTCCGCGCGCGCCGCAACGTCCGCAACCGCGCCATGGTCGCCCGCATCAACGGACTGCTGGCCGCCGACGGCATCTCCCTCGACTTCGACCGCGACGTCCTCCCGCTCTCCCTCTTCGCCGACGGCGGCACCGTCACCGAGCGCCACCTCATGTACGCGCTCGCCCGCGCCCTCGTCGCGCGCTTCGGCCGCGGCGCCCCCCTCGTCGAGCGCCTCGCCGCCCTCGGTGTCGCCCTGACCGACGCCCAGCGCCGCCAGCTCACCGACACGACCTACGCCTTCTACGACTTCGACGTCCTGAACGTCCTCAAGGCCGCCTTCGTCCCCAAGATCTACCTGCCTGCGACCGACGAATGCCCGACGCTGCTCGAGCTCGCGACCTTCGCCGACCACGTCGGCGCCATCCTCTGCTACGCCTACCTCGGCGACGTCAAGGCCTCCGTCACCGGCGACAAGGCCCCCCAGCCCTTCGAAGACGCGCACCTCGACGAGCTCTTCGACGTCCTCGCCGAGAACGGCATCCGCGCCGTCACCTACATGCCCACCCGCAACAGCCCCGAGCAGCTCGACCGGATGCGCGCCCTGTGCCGCCGCTACGGCATGTTCGAGGTCAGCGGGGAGGACATCAACTCGCCGCGGCAGAGCTTCCGCATCGGCGTCCTCGCCGACGAGCGCTTCTCCAACCTGATCGACGCCACGTGGGCGTTGATTGCCCATGAAAACGGGACAAAGCCGCTCTTCCGCTGAGCCACGACCGACAGGAGGTCCCCCATGCATCCAGACGCGCAGGTCCTCCGCCCCCTCGCCTTCGCCTACGCCCGCCTCGCCGAGGCCGACCGCAACCGCGACACGCTGCAGCTGCACAGGGCTGTCAACGACCTGAAGATGGTCCGCCCCGTCGTCCTGATCGACGAACTTCCCTGGAACGAGATGGGGCACCCGGACGAGCTCGGGCTGCGCTGCACCGACCCGACCCTGCGCGACATCGAGATCTTTCTGCGCCGTGCCCTGTTCCTCCAGCGGCACAGGCCCGCCGACCAGGTCCTGCGCCCCTACGTCCCCGTCTACAAGGTCGTGCGCACCTCCGGCATCGGCGTCCGCTTCGAGGAGGAGACCCTCGCCACCGACGCCGCCAACCACATCGTCGCGCACCGCTACATCGACCACCTCGAGACCGAGGACGACGTCGCGCGCCTCCTGCCGCCCGTCGTGAGTTACGACCGCGTCGAGACCCTGCGCCGGTACCAGCTCGTCGGCGACGCGATCGGCGACCTCGTGCCCGTGCGCATCACCGGCATCGACATGTTCGGCGTCGTGACCTGGGACGACATCGCCCGCTACCGCGGCGTCACGGACCTGCTGCTCGACCTCGCCGACCGCCCCGACTTCTCCCACGCCCTCGTCCGCCGGCTGACCGACTTCCGCAAGTCGGAACTCGACCAGTACGAGGCGCAGGGGCTCCTGGACTGCGACCCCTACCAGCTGCACTGCACCGCCGCCCGCGTCTCTGACCTGCCCAGCGCCGGCTTCGACGGCACGCACGTCACCCGCAGGGACATCTGGGGCCGCGGCACGGCGCAGATCTTCGCCTCCGTCGGTAACGCCATGCACGACGAGTTCGACATCGAATACATGCTCGAGACCATAGGCCAGTGCGGCCTCTCGTACTACGGCTGCTGCGAGCCGCTCGACCGCAAGATCGACATCGTCTCCCGCATCCCCAACCTGCGCAAGATCGGCGTCACGCCCTGGGCCGACGTCGACGTCGCCACGGAAGCCATCAGCCGGCGCTACGTCGTCGCCTCCAAGCCCAACCCGGCCGCCGTCGCCGTGCCCGTCCTCGACAAGGACGCCCTGCGCGTCGAGATCGGCCGCATCCTCGACGCCTGCCGCCGAAACGGCTGCTCCGTCGACATCGTCCTCAAGGACATCAGCACCTGCGCACGCCGCCCGGAGAACCTCTTCGAATGGGAACGCACCGTCATGGAGATGGTAAGGGGCTATTAGAGCGCGTATTTCACCTTAGGCGTTGCCGCATAGCGTTCGAGGCGCGAGCCGAGAGGTAGCATGCGTTGATGGAATCATGCAACGCCTTGGTGAAATACGTGCGGGGAATTAGAGCGCGTATTTGAGTTTCCGCTCCACAAGGCATATGATGCGAGAATGCTCCTCTGTTGAGAATCGCCGGCTGCACTGCGCGGCGTAGGGTCCCCAAACAGGAGTCCCATGGACGAGATTTCGGTCCGGACCGCGACCCTTCTTCAGGTCATCCACGGAATGGATGTGTCGGCCTACGACCCCTCCTTTTTCCGTGCGACCCTGGAACGCCGCAGCGACGACCTCGGCCTCGCCGATTCGTCCGCTTATCCGGAGTGTCTGAAGGACGATCCGGAGGAAGCGGCGCGCCTCGACGAAGCGCTCCGCATCTCCTACTCGCGCTTCTTCCGCGACCCCTTGTCCTTCGCCATGCTGGAATGCCGGGTCCTGCCCGAACTCCTGGCCCGAAAGCCCGAAGGCGGCGAGATCCGCGTCTGGTCCGCCGGCTGCGCCTCCGGCCAGGAAGCCTATTCGATCGCCATCCTGCTCGACGAAGCCATCCGCACCTCCCGCAAGTCCCTGCGCTACCATATCTTCGCGACCGATGCGAACGAAGCGTGCGTCGCCTCCGCCCGGGAAGGCCTCTTCACTCCGGATGACCTGAAGGACGTGAAGCTCGGGCAGCTGGAGACCTGCTTCGACCGCGTCGGCGGCGCCTACTCCGTCGTGCCCCGTCTGCGCCAGTACATCGACTTCTCCGTCCACGACCTCCTCGACCGCACGGCGACCCACCCACCCGACAGCATCTACGGCGACTTCGACGTCGTCTTCTGCAGCAACGTCCTCTACTACTACCGCAACGTATTCCGTACGCTCATCCTCGAACGGCTGTCACGTTCCCTGTCCGCATCCGGCGTCCTCTTCACCGACGCGACCGAGAAATCGTTCCTGTCCGGTCACGCCTCGTTCCACCCACTGGACCCCGCCGCTCCCGTCTTCGTGAAGCGCGCGCACAGGTTTACGTCGAAATGAAGAAGGAGACGACTCCATGAAATGGAAATCGCTTCGGATCCGGACACAGTTGATCGCTGCCTTCCTGGTGACGCTCCTCCTGGTCCTCGTCCTCGGCGTCGTCGCCTTTACCGAGAACCTTCGCCTGTCCGAAACCGAAGAGACCCTCTATACGCACCCCATGCAGGTCCGCAGCGCGATCGCGAGTCTCGGGCTCAACCTCTCGACCCTCCAGG
>CAXNDY010000182.1:0-3776 GCA_964201095.1 Saccharofermentanales bacterium | reverse complement strand
GTAACGTCTTGAACAAAGGCCGCAGAAGGTGAAAAGGGAAGTCCCCCTTGACGGGGCACACAGCATGAGAGAAAATGGATTCACGACTCAACCAAAGGTTGATATTTCAAACTCTCCAGATGCTCGATGGACTTCTGCCCGTTTCCCCTGCACGATGAAGGCATTCCACCGCCGCGCGGACCCAGCGTCGCGCGCCTGCATCCCAAGGAGGCCCGTCATGGATGAGTTCAAGGAACGTCTCGTGCAACTCCGCAAGACCGCGCAACTGACCCAGGACGCCCTGGCCGCGAAGCTCGGCGTCACCTACCAGGCCGTGTCCAAGTGGGAGACCGGCTCCTGCTACCCCGACGTCACGCTGCTTCCGAAGATCGCCGGCGTGTTCGGCACCACGGTCGACTTCCTGCTCGGCGGCGTGCCGCCGGAGACGGCTCCGACGCCTGCGTCCAACGCGTCGTCCGAGCCTTCCGCCGACCTGGTCATCGACAGCCCCGGCGACCTCGAGATCCGCGTGTTCTGCAAAGGCAGGCCGGTCGCAGACGCACGGGTGGCCGGCACCGTCACGGTCCGTCTGCTGGGCCGGGTGCGAGATATCTCCTGTGAAGCTTCCCTCGTGTGCGAGGAGGTCGAGGGCGACGCCGCGGTCCAGGGGAGCCTCGATTGCCGCGGCGACATCGGTGGCGACGTCTCCGTGAACGGCAACCTGCGGTGCAAGGGCGACATCGGCGGCGACGTCTCGGTCGGAGGCAACTTCGAAGGGACCGGGGACATTGGGGGCGACGTCTCGACGGGGGGCAACCTCGTCTGTACCGGCGACATCGGGGGCGATGTCTCGGCGGGGGGCGGTCTCGTCTGCCAGGGCGACATCGGCGGCGACGTCTCGGCCCAGCAGGTCAGCGCGGACCGCATCGACGGAGACGTGAATGCGGCGGACGTCCGGAGGAAGCATTGAGATGAAGCGGGCGATCGTCGTCGGCGCCAGCAGCGGCATCGGGAGGGAACTGGCGCTGGCGCTCTCCAGGGAGGGATACGCCCTGGGGCTCGCAGCCCGCCGCGTGGAGCTTCTCGAGCAACTCCGGGCCGAACTGCGCACCGGGGCCGTCCCGGAGACGCTCGTGGGGTTCATGGACGTCTCCCGCCCGGAGGAGGCCGCCGCGCAGCTGTCCGGGATGGTCCGCGCAATGGGCGGCGTCGACCTCGTCGTCCTCTCGTCCGGCACCGGACACATCAACCCGGGTCTCGACTGGGCTCTGGAGAAGGAGACCCTCGACGTCAACGTCCTGGGAACCACGGCACTGGTCGATGCCGCGATGAAGCTCTTCCTGGAAGCCGGAACGGGGCATCTCGTGGTCCTGTCCTCGATCGCCGCCCTGCGCGGCAGTGCCGAAGCGCCGGCCTACAACGCCTCCAAGGCCTACCTCTCGAACTATCTGGAAGGCATGCGCTGCCTCGTCGCCCGCAGACACGTCCACATCCACGTCACGGACATGCGCCCCGGCCTGGTCGACACCGCCATGGCGCAGGGGGAGGGCCTGTTCTGGGTCCAGCCTCCTGCGAAGGCCGCTGCGCAGATCCTCCGTGCCATCCGGCGAAAGCGCCGCATCGTCTACGTCACGCGCCGCTGGGCGCTCGTCGCCGGCGTGCTGAAGGTCCTGCCGGAGTGGCTGTACCGGAGGATCTAGCCGGCACGACGACTGGAGTCCTTTCGGGCGAGTTCAAAAAACGCTACAGCGTCCCACTTCAACCCCTTCTTGACGTACGATGCCATCAGGGCCTGATTGCGCCGGTATCGGACAGTCTCGGTCTTGACGGGTAATAGTATGCGCGGTATGATTTATATATCATACGGCGTTCAGGAAGGAAGCACGAACGTGTTCCAGATTGAATACTATATGACGAAAAATGGACGAAAGCCGGTCAAGGAGTTCCTAGACCAACTGAATAAAGGTGCTCGAGCCAAGGCCTTCATTCTGATCGATCTCCTCGGCGAGTTCGGACCCCTCATGCGGTATCCCTATTCGCGCCACCTTCAGGATGGGATTTTCGAGTTGCGCATCCAGGAGTCCGGCAACTCGCTTCGGGTTCTCTACTTCTTCTTTCAGGGCCAGAGAGCGGTACTCACACATGGATTCGAAAAGAAAACGCAGAAGACGCCGCCGCGAGAAATCGAGCGTGCCAGAGCAAGCAGACTCGAATATCAAGGAAGGAGACTGCCGAATGGATGATTTCGAACGTCACCTGCAGGAAAACCTCAAGGACCCTGAATTCAAAGGTCTCTGGGAGGGGATGCAGGGCGAACGGACCATGATTCGCGCCCTGATTCAAGCGAGAAACGAGACAGGCCTAACCCAGAAGGAGCTCTCCAACCGCACCGGAATCGGACAGGCGATTCTCAGCCGGATCGAGAACGGGAACGCGAACCCAAGCCTCCGGACGCTGGAGCGCATCGCCAAGGGTCTCGGCAAGGAACTTGTCATCTCGTTCGTGTAGTTCCCTAGCCGGCATGACGTCCAGCGCCGCGCCGGCCAGAGAATCGGGTCAGTGCGCTCGCTCGAGCACCCGGACTCCGAAGCCGGGAAGCGAGACGACTCCGCCCTCGACGAGGGCGCCCGAGAGCATGTCCTTCAACGGCCGCTTATCCTGAACGTGCACGACGCGAGGCTCGGGGGCGAAATTCGATACGAACACGAAGTCCTTCGCTCCATCCGTGCGCATCTGCGCCGTCACACCCTCCGGCAGATCGGCATCGAGCGCCCGCAGGAGGCCCATCCGTTCGACCAGCCCTCCGAGGAAGTCGCGCTCGAAATCGGCGTTGTTGCGGAAGGCGACGTAGTAGGCCTTTCCCGCACCGAAGCGGTTCACGGTCAGGGCCGGGCGTCCGGCGTAGAAGTCGGCGTCGTACACCGCGAGAACCTCTGCCGTCTCCGCATGGACCAGGTCGCACAGCTGACGCACGTCGTACGTCCGGCCCGGCGCGATTCCGGTCTCGGCGGACGTCACCCGCACGCGGCCGACATCGCCTTCATACAGGCCGTCCGTCTCCTCGTCCCAGATGCCGAGGACCTTGCGCAGCGGGCCGGGGAATCCGCCCAGAAAGCACAGGTCGCTCTCGTCCACGAAGCCCGTGCAGTAGGTCGCGACGAACGTCCCGCCCTGCGCGACGAAGGCCTCGATGCGCTCGGCCACTCCGGGCTTCAGCATGTAGAGCATGGGCGCCACGAGCAGACGGTATCCGGCGAATCCGCACTCCGACGAGACGACGTCCACCGGCACGCCGCGCTTCCAGAAGGCCTCGTAGTATTTCCTGCAGGTCCTTTCATACTCCTTGTGGCGGTTGTTGAGGCCCAGCGCGTCGCGCAGCGCCCATTCGTTCTCCCAGTCGTAGACCAGCGCGACGTCGGGGCGGACCGACGTGCCGACGACCGCGTCCAGCTTCGCCAGCGCCTCGCCGACCTCGGCCACGTCGCGGAACACACGGGTGTGCTCATGCCCTGCGTGGTCGACCACGGCGCCGTGGAGCTTCTCCGAGCTGCCGCGGCTCTTGCGCCACTGGAAGTACTGGACCGAATCCGAACCGTGCGCGACCGCCTGGAGCGAGGACAGCAGGTGCATGCCCGGACGCTTCAGCTTCGACACCGGCTGCCAGTTGGTCATGCTCGGCGTGCTCTCCATGAGCAGGAACGGCTTCCCGCCCTTCAGGGAGCGGTTGATGTCGTGCACGAAGGCGATGTCGGACGCGAGCTCGGCGTCGCTCCGTTCACCATGCCAGGTCGGGTAGT
>CAXNDY010000181.1:0-3777 GCA_964201095.1 Saccharofermentanales bacterium | reverse complement strand
CAGGGGATCCGGCCGGCGAGGTCCTCCAGGACGTGTTCGGCGCGCGTGGGGCTGGGTCGGCCGGAGCGGTTCGCGGAGGGGGCCGCGACGGGGACGCCGGCGAGACGGATCAACGCGCGGGCCACGGGATGCGAGGGGACGCGGACGGCGACGGTGTCGAGGCCGGCCGTGACGAGGTCGGGCACGAGGGAAGAGCGCCGCAGGACCAACGTGAGCGGTCCGGGCATGAACGCGTCCATCAGGATCCGGGCGAGGGGCGGGATGCCGGCCACGAGAGGTGCCACGTCGTCCACGGACGCGACGTGCACGATCAGCGGATTGTCCGCGGGCCGGCCCTTCGCCGTGAAGATCCCAGCGACGGCCTCCGCGCTGAGCGCATTCGCTCCGAGGCCGTAGACGGTCTCGGTCGGGAACGCGACGAGACCTCCGGCGCGCAGCACGTCGGCGCAGGGGCCAAGCAGCGATTCGTCGGGAGACCGGGAGTCCACGACCACGATGCGCGTGTCGAACGCGGCGCCAGTCGGGACGGCGGCAGGGACCGGCATGACGTCCTCAGTCCTCGGCATCGCCGTGCCCGAGGGCGTCGGCCCGGTCGGCGGCCACCAGGGCGTTGATCACGTCGTCGAGGTCTCCCTCGAGGATCGAATCGATCTTGTAGAGGGTCAGTCCGATCCGGTGGTCGGTCACGCGGCTCTGCGGGAAGTTGTAGGTGCGGATGCGTTCGCTGCGGTCGCCGGTGCCCACCTGGCTCTTCCGGTCGGCGGCGATGGCGCCCGCCTGCTTCGCGATCGCGGCCTCGAACAGGCGTGAACGCAGGACCATCATGGCCTTGTCCTTGTTCTTGTACTGCGAGCGCTGGTCCTGGCAGGTCACGACCATGCCGCTGGGTTTGTGCGTGATGCGGATCGCGGACTCGGTCTTGTTGATGTGCTGTCCGCCGGCGCCCGATGCCCGGTAGGTGTCGATCTCGAGGTCGTTGGGGTTGATCTCGACGTCGACCTCCTCGGCTTCCGGCAGGACGGCGACGGTCACCGTCGACGTGTGGATCCGACCGCCCGACTCGGTCACCGGAACGCGCTGCACCCGGTGCACGCCGCTCTCGTATTTCAGGCGGCTGAAGGCGCCCTTGCCGTCGATGGAGAAGACGACCTCCTTGAAGCCCCCGATCTCGGTCTCGTTCAGGTCCAGCATCTCGTGCTTCCACCCGACACGCGTCGCATATTGGGTATACATCCGGTACAGGACGGTCGCAAAAAGCGCCGCCTCCTCACCACCGGCTCCGGCGCGGATCTCCACGATGACGTTGCGGTTGTCGTTGGGGTCGCGCGGTGCGATCAGCTCGCGCAGTTGCCCCTCGAGCTCCAGGGCGAGCGCCTCGAGGCGGTTCAGGTCCTCGCGGACCAGTTCCCGGAACTCGTGGTCCGTGGCCCCGGTCATGAGTTCGCGCCCCTCCTCGATCTCGCGCACGGTCTGCGCATAGGCGCGGTACCGGTCCACGATGGGAGTGAGTTCCGCATGTTCCTTCACGATCTTCTGGTATCTCTCCTGGTCGGAGAACATCGACGGATCCCCGAGGAGGATGTTGAGCTCCTCGTAGCGGTCCTCGACGCCTTTCAGCCTGTCCAGCATTCCTTGTGTCCCCTTCACGTTCCTGTGCAACAGCCCTATGGATTATACTCTACCCGTTCGGTATAATCTAACACCGAAAGCATTGAAAAGTCGGTCACAGGGGGCGACCTCGTCCTGCTGCCCGAGTCTTCTCGAAAGGAGTCGGATCCATGATCTATACGCATGAGATCGAAGCCATGACCTGCGTCGCCAAAGGGCCGAACCACGGTCCCGCGCCGATCCCCCAGGAGGGGAAGTGGGTGCAGTCGCGCGAAATCAAGGACATCTCGGGATTCACGCACGGCATCGGCTGGTGCGCGCCGCAGCAGGGCGCCTGCAAGCTTTCCCTCAACGTCAAGGAAGGCGTGATCGTCGAGGCGCTCGTCGAGACCATCGGCTGTTCCGGGATGACCCACTCCGCCGCCATGGCCGCCGAAATCCTCCCCGGCAAGACCATTCTGGAAGCCCTCAACACCGACCTCGTCTGCGACGCGATCAACACCGCGATGCGCGAGTTGTTCCTCCAGATCGCCTACGGCCGCACCCAGTCCGCGTTCTCCGAGGGCGGGCTGCCCGTCGGCGCCGGCCTCGAGGACCTCGGAAAGGGCCTGTGCAGCCAGGTCGGCACGATGTACGGGACGCTCGAGAAGGGTCCCCGCTACCTCGAGATGGCCGAAGGATACGTCACCAAGACCGCGCTCGACGCCGACGACCAGATCATCGGCTACCAGTTCGTCCACATCGGCAAGATGATGGAGTCGATCAAGAAGGGCGTACCCGCCGACGAAGCCCTCAAGAAGGCGACCAGCCAGTATGGCCGTTTCGACGAGGCCGTCCGTACCATCGATCCCCGGCACGAGTAGGCGGAAGCCGCGAAAGGAGCGACCCTCATGGCATTGTTCGAAAGCTACGACAGACGCATCGCGCAGATCGACGCCGCCCTGAAGAAGAACGGCATCGCCTCCCTGGAGGAAGCCAGGAAGATCTGCGATGACAAGGGCGTCGACGCCTACAATATCTGCAAGCAGATCCAGCCCATCGCCTTCGAGAACGCCGCCTGGGCGTACGTCGTCGGCGCCGCGATCGCCATCAAGCAGGGAAAGAGGAAGGCCGCCGAAGCCGCCGTCGCCATCGGCGAAGGCCTCCAGTGCTTCTGCATCCCCGGCTCCGTCGCCGACGACCGCAAGGTCGGCATCGGCCACGGAAACCTCGCCGCCATGCTGCTGCGCGAAGACACCCAGTGCTTCGCGTTCCTGGCCGGCCACGAGTCCTTCGCCGCCGCCGAAGGCGCGATCGGCCTCGCCAAGTCCGCCAACAAGGTGCGCAAGGCCCCGCTGAAGGTCATCCTGAACGGCCTCGGCAAGGACGCCGCCATGATCATCTCCCGCATCAACGGCTTCACCTACGTGCAGACGCAGTTCGACTACTACACCAGCGCGCTCACCATCGTGAAGGAGACCGCCTATTCGAAGGGCGACCGCGCCAAGGTCCGCTGCTATGGAGCCGACGACGTCCGCGAAGGCGTCGCCATCATGCACCTCGAAGGCGTGGACGTCAGCATCACGGGCAACTCCACCAACCCGACCCGCTTCCAGCACCCCGTCGCCGGCACCTACAAGAAGGAGCGCCTCGAGCAGGGGAAGAAGTACTTCTCGGTCGCCTCCGGCGGCGGCACCGGCCGCACACTGCACCCCGACAACATGGCCGCCGGCCCCGCCTCGTATGGGATGACCGACACCATGGGCCGCATGCACTCCGACGCGCAGTTCGCCGGGTCGTCCTCGGTTCCCGCGCACGTCGAGATGATGGGCTTCCTCGGCATGGGCAACAACCCCATGGTCGGCGCGACCGTCGCCGTGGCCGTCGCCATCGAGCAGGCCTCGAAGTAGCCTTCCGCCTTCTCTTCCCTCCACCGATCCGACCAAGGAAAAAGGACCGGCATCGCGTGAAGCGGTGCCGGTCCCTTCCTACTCCGCCGAACTCGGCAGGTGCCTGGGCAGCGAGCCGATGACCACCTTCTGGTCCTCTTCCCCCCAGAAGAAGTAGATCCGCAGGCAGTGCCGCGACTCGAAGGAGGTGCCCTTCCGCAGGTGGTGGGTCATCTTCGTGCGGCGCCCCCGGCTCCGCTGGAAGGGATACGCGACGTAGTACGCGTCGCCGTATCGTCCC
>CAXNDY010000180.1:0-3783 GCA_964201095.1 Saccharofermentanales bacterium | reverse complement strand
CGCATCGTCCGCCACCTCTACGCCGAGGCGCGCGGCGACCGCAGGGACCTGCCGCGCAGGGCCGTCGACGCCGTCCTCGACCTGTGCGCCACGGGCCGCCCCGGCGGTCCTTCGGGACGGATCTCGCTGTCCGGCGGGCTGGAGGCCTTCGCGGTCCGCGGGTGGCTCCGCGTCGGTCCGGCCCGTCCAGCGGTCCCGACGTCGACCGCGCCGCCGGTCCGGACGCCTCCGGCGCCGTCGGATACGCCGCTGCGCGTCCCCGGTGTTACGGAACCCGGGAACGGGTGGCGGATCCGGTCCTCTCTCATTGAGAAACCCGGGGAGATGGTTTATACTTCCTTGGAATGGTGCTTCCGTGCGGATATGATGGACGGATGCACCATCCGTTCCCGTAGGGAGGGAGACCGGATCCGGCCGGAAGGCGGTTCCGGAAGCCGTTCCCTCAAGAAACTGCTGATCGACCGGAGGATTCCGCGGGAGGACCGCGACGCCCTGCTGGTCCTGGCAGTCGGGTACAAGGTCCTCTGGGTGCCCGGAGTGGCCGTCGACGCCGAAGCTTCGGCACGACGGTCGGAGAACTCCATCGAGGCCGGCACCGGCCGCCGGATCCGCGTCGCCCTGGAGCGGTTCCCGGTGCGGACGAACGCCGGCGAAGGCGGGACAGGGCAGGACGGGGAGGCTTAGGTGGCCTTGGTTGTGAGCAGGACCCTGATCGGTCGCGAGGAGATCGCGGAGATGGTCCGGACGGTCGGCGCCCGGATCAGCAAGGACTACAAGGGGCGCGAGGTCCACCTCGTGTGCGTCCTGAAGGGCGCCTGCGTGTTCTTGACCGATCTGATGCGCATTCTCGAAGTCCCCGTGACCTTGGACTTCATGTCCGTCTCCAGCTACGCGGGGGGCACCGACTCGACCGGCACCGTCCGCATCCTGCGCGACCTCGATTCCGACATCGCCGGGAAGCATGTGATCGTGGTCGAGGATATCGTCGACACGGGGCTCACGCTCCGCTATCTGAAGGAGCTTCTCTCGACGCGCCGCCCGGCTTCGATCGCGGTGTGCGCGGCCTTCGACAAGCCCGCGCGACGCAAGGTGCACGTCGAAGTGGAATATGTGGGGATGACCATCCCCGACGAGTTCATCGTCGGCTATGGCCTCGATTATGATGGACGATACAGGAACCTGCCGGACGTCTGCGTGCTTTCCGAAGACGATGGGCAAGGAGGAACGAAATGAAAACCCCCAGGACGAAGCCCTCCGGGATCAAGGGTCTCGGATTCTACATCTTCCCGCTGCTGATCGTGCTGATCCTCGCGTTCGGCATGAACAAGCTCAACCCCCCGGTGGAACACACATACACCGACGCGCTGGCGCAGATCGAGGCGGGCAACGCCAAGACCGTCGTCGTCAACGGCCAGACCCTGATCGTGACGCTCACCACCCCCATCGACGACAAGGGCGTGACCAAGGAACTGCGCGTCATGTTCCCGTACGAGTGGAGCAAGGACCTCTACGCCGCGCTCCAGAAGGCGCAGGCCGATGGGAAGATCAAGGGCTTCAACTACACCGCGCCCGCCGACTACTCGTTGTGGATGACCATCATCCCGTTCCTGCTGATGCTCGGGCTCATGGTCTTCCTCTGGATGACCTTCATGCGCCAATCCAACGACGGCAAGAACGCCATGAGCTTCGGCCGCAGCAAGGCGCGCCTCAACGACCCCGCCAAGAACAAGATCACGTTCCGCGACGTCGCGGGCGCCGACGAGGAGAAGGAGGAGCTGAGGGAGGTCGTGGACTTCCTGAAGAACCCCAAGAAGTACTCGGAGCTGGGCGCGCGCATCCCGAAGGGCATGCTGCTCGTCGGGCCTCCCGGCACCGGAAAGACCCTGCTCGCGAAGGCCGTCGCCGGCGAGGCGGGCGTGCCGTTCTTCTCGATCTCGGGCTCCGACTTCGTCGAGATGTTCGTCGGCGTGGGCGCCTCGCGCGTCCGCGACCTGTTCGACAACGCCAAGAAGAACTCGCCCTGCATCGTCTTCATCGACGAGATCGACGCCGTCGGACGCCACCGCGGCGCCGGCATGGGCGGCGGTCACGACGAGCGCGAGCAGACGCTCAACCAGCTGCTCGTCGAGATGGACGGCTTCGGACCGAACGAAGGCGTCATCATCCTGGCCGCCACCAACCGCCCCGACATCCTCGACCCCGCCCTCATGAGACCGGGACGCTTCGACCGCCGCATCATGGTCTCCCGTCCCGACATCAAGGGTCGCGAAGCCATCCTGCAGGTCCACTCCCGCAACAAGCCCATCGCCAAGGACGTCGACATGAACGAGATCGCGCGCAGCACCCCGGGCTTCACCGGCGCCGACCTCGAGAACCTGCTCAACGAGGCTGCCCTGCTGGCCGCGCGCCGCGGCGGCAAGGAGATCGTATACGGCGATATCACCGAGGCCGTGTTCAAGGTCATGATCGGCCCCGAGAAGAAGAGCCGCATCATCAGCGAGAACGAGCGCCGCCTCACCGCCTACCACGAGGCCGGCCACGCCGTCGTCCTGCGCGTATCGTCCAGTACCGACAAGGTCGAGCGCGTCTCCATCATCCCGGCCGGCATGGCGGGCGGATACACCGCCCACAAGCCCAACGAGGACCAGTACTACTCCACGCGCTCGCAGCTGATCGAGGACATCATGATCTCCCTGGGTGGCCGCGCCGCCGAGGAGATCGTGTTCAACGAGATCAGCACCGGCGCCGCGTCGGACCTCAAGACCTGCAACGCGGTCGCCCGCGACATGATCACCCGCTACGGCATGAGCGAGAAGCTGGGGAATCTCGTGTTCGGCAGCGGCGACGACGAGGTCTTCCTCGGGCGCGACTACGGCCACGTCCAGAACTACAGCGAAAAGCTCGCCGGCATCATCGACGACGAGGTCAAGCACCTCATCGACGACGCCTACGTTCGGGTCAAGGAACTGCTCAACGCCAACCGCAAGACCCTCGACACCCTGGCCGAAGTCCTGCTCAAGCAGGAGAAGGTCGAGAAGGACCAGTTCGAGGAGATCTACATGGCGAACTCCCCCGGCGCGGTGGCGCACCCGAAGCGGGTCGTGCTGCCGAAGCCCTCCGACGAGACGCTCGGCATCGGCGTGACGACCAACGAGGACGGCACCTCGGCCGTGGTCGCACCCGAGGAGCCCGCTCCCGATTCCGACGCCGGAAAGGTCTAGTCCGGCAGAACTCCCTGGACCTGCACCGAAAGAGGAGACCTCCGCGGCGAATCGCGGAGGTCTTCTTCTTTCGTCGATGCGACGGCTTCGAGCGGGTACTGGATTGACATCCGTTCCTGTGTGCTTATACTATAATTAGTAATCTGATAATTAGCAGACAGGAGGGACAGGAGCATGTTCGTCGGCCGGAAGAGCGAACTTTCGAAACTCGAGCAGATGTACGGGAAGCCTTCGTTCGAATTCGCCGTGGTCTACGGGCGTCGCCGCGTCGGGAAAACCACGCTCGTCAATGAGTTCTGCAGGAACAAGAAGACCGTCTACTTCGTTTCCGTGGATGCGACAGCGAAGGAGAATCTGGAGAACCTGTCGAAGGCGATCTTCGACGCATTGGTTCCCAACCGCCCCGGTGCAGGGTTCGAGAGTTTCGAGCGGGCTCTGGAATTCCTCTTCGAGCAGGCGAAGGGGGAGCGGTTCGTCTTCGTCATCGATGAATATCCCTACCTCGCCAACAGCTATCCTGCGATCTCCTCGATCCTGCAGAAGCATATCGACACGAACCATG
>CAXNDY010000179.1:0-3808 GCA_964201095.1 Saccharofermentanales bacterium | reverse complement strand
CCTCTATCGTCTGGAGCACGACGCCACGACCCCCGCGAAGGTGCTCGACCAGGCGTTCGGCCTGCCGAACATCCTCGACGGCAGGATATACTACCAGATGGACGACGGAACCCTCGGCGTCATGAACACCGACGGAAGCGGAGCGGTCCAGGCCGCTTCGGTGCCTGCGGACTTCATCAGCCTCCTCGGCGACAAGGCGATGGTCGTCGACTTCATGGAATCGGATCTCAACTTTCTCGTGGACCTGGCGACAGGAAGCTCCCTGCAGCTCGGTTAGGAAAGGCGGCCCCCATGCCCACGCTCGGCACCCCTCCCGGCACGACCCTCGGCACCCCCCTCCGCATCCGGAACGCGACGGCGAAGAACCGGATCGTCCTGCCACCCATGGTCGTCAACGGACTTCACCCCGACAACGAAGTCACGGATGCCACCCTCGCCCACTATGGCGCCTTCGCCGACGGCGGAGCGGGCGTCCTCATCCAGGAGGCCACCTGCGTCTCCCCGGATGGAAAGCTCTCGGACCAGCAGCTCGGCCTGTGGGCGGACGGCCAGGTCGAAGGCGCCCGGCGTCTCGTCGAACGCTGCCGGCCTTCGGGCGCCCTGCTGTTCGTGCAGATCCATCACGTCCGTTTCGAGCACGAGCCGGAGACGGCGGTCGTCGAACGCATCCGCGACGACTTCTCGGCGGCCGCCGTCCGGGCCGAGCACGCAGGATACGACGGCGTCGAACTGCACGGCGCCCACGGGTATCTTCTCAACGCGTTCATGAACCCGCGCCGAAACCGGCGAACAGACCGGTACGGCGACCCGATGCGCCTCGTGACCGAGGTGTACGAAGCCGTCCGCGCCGCGACCGGCCCCGGCTTCATCGTCGGCATCCGCGTCGGCGTCGACAACCCCGACATGGCCACCGGACTCGCCCAGTGCCGGGCGCTCGAGGCGCTCGGTGTCGATTTCCTGGACATCTCGGCCGGCATGACCGAGCTCGACGACGCGACGCTGCCCGTGCCCTGCGACTTCCCGTTCTCGGCCCTCGCCTGGCGTGGGTGCGAGGTCAAGAAACACGTAAAGGTACCCGTCATGGCCGTCGGCGGGCTCAACGCCCCCTCGCTCGCCGCGAAGCTCGTGGAGGGCGGATTCGCCGACTTCGCCGCCATCGGGCGCGGGCAGCTGGTCGACCCGGCCTGGGCCGCGAAGACGCTGGCGGGTCTCCCCGTGGACGCCTGCCTGGACTGCAACGCCTGCAAATGGTTCAACAGCCACACGAAATGCCCTGGACGCCTGGCGGCGGACAAACGGAGGAAGACATGACCAACGACACGCTGAAAGCCATTCTCGACCGCCGCAGCATCCGCGCCTACACGCCGGAGACCCTGACCCGGGACGAAATCGACACGCTGGTCGAGGTCGCCCTCGCCTCTCCCTCTGCGAACGACCACCAGCCGTGGCATTTCTGCTTCCTGCTGGACCGCGACCGGATCCGCACGATCAGCGACGCCGCAATGGACACTTTCCGTCAGTCCGGTTCCCAGGGGATGGTCGATTGGCTGGAGTCCCTGGGTGGCAACATCTTCTATCGCGCACCACTGGTCGTCGTCCTGTCGTCACCGAAGGACAAGCCGTCGGCGCTCGACGCCGGCATCGCCATGGAGAACCTCGTCATCGCCGCGCAGTCCATGGGACTCGGCTCGTGCTACATCGGCCTCGCCCGCGGCGCGTTCGGCGGCGCGCGGGCCGACGAGATGGCCCGGCTCGCCGGCATCCCGGAGACCCACGCCTACGAGATCGCCCTGTGCATCGGCCGGGCGGCCGCCACCAAGGAAGCGCACGCGATGCACCCCGAGAAGGTCACGATCCTGGAGTGAGGGAGTAGCGGTCAGTTTCCGTCGAGCCACCAGCGGATCATCCGCCCCGCGATGCTCGCTCCTCCGGGGAAGTCCGGCAGATGCTCCCGGTCGAACCACCGCGCGTCGTCGATCTCGACGCCGTCGACCTGGATTTCGCCGCTTTCGTGGTCGGCGACGAAACCGACCATCAACGAGTCGGGGAAGGGCCAGGGCTGGCTTCCGAAATAGCGGAGGCTCTTGACGCGCACGCCGACCTCCTCGAAGATCTCGCGCTCGGCGGCGTCCTCGAACTCCTCTCCGGGCTCCATGAACCCCGCGACGCAGCTGTACCACCCCTCCTTGAAGTTGCGGTTGTGCGCGAGGAGGACCTGCTCGCCGCGCCGGATCAGGACGATCACGGCCGGTGAGATCCGCGGATAGACGACATTGCCGCACGTGCGGCACACGAGCGCGCGCTCGTCGTCCTTGCGGTGGGTCGGCGCGCCGCAGCGTCCGCAGTAGCGGTTCTGGTCGTCCCAGTGGAGCAGGTGGTAGGCGCGACCGGCGAGTCGGAAGGCGTCCGGGTCGAGTCGGCCGAACAGCGGGCGCAGGGGGGTGAAGGAGGTACCGGGCGGCGGTTCGGCGCTGGCTGGAAGCTCCGCGCAGCCGAAGGTTTCTCCGTCGAGCTCGCCCAGGTGATGGTGGTGCAGCCGCACGTCGGGAAAATGCACGAGGACGGCGCCGGTCGGAATGCCCGGAATGCCTTCGCCTTCGGCGTCGACGACGAGCAGCTCGTCCTTGCGGAAGAGGAACCAGCGCTCGGCAGTCGGCGGCGGGTCGTGCGGAATCGAAGCGGACGTGAAACGCGGGTAGCTGCGATGGTCGCTCATGCCACGTGCTCCCGTCCTACTCCCAGACCAGCTGCCACGTCACGCCGAAGCGATCGGTGACCCAGGCCACCTTGCGCAGAGCGAGAATGGGCGAAGGCCCCATCATGACGTTTCCTCCGATGGACAACGCCTCGAAGAGCCTGTCGAATTCGGGCTCGTCGTCGCAGGCCACATAGAACGAGAACGCCCAGGTGAAAGGCTGTGCGACGCTCGGGTCGATGTCCATGAGCATGATCTCGCTGCCCTTCAATTCGATGCGCGCGTTGAGGACCTTGCCGGCGAGCCGTCCCGTGGCGGCCTTGCGCTCCTCGGTGAGGTCGACGTCGTCCACCCCCGTGAGGGACAGGATGCGCGAACGCGGGAAGGTGGCGACATAGAAGCGCATGGCTTCGTCGGCTTTACCGGCGAAGGTGAGGAAGGGAAGGATGGAGCCCGTCGAACCGCCCATGGGGAACCTCCGTTTCGGACCCGCTCTCACAGGCCCCGACTCTTCGTCCTGGGTTTGATTCTACGCTTCTCCGCGCGACGACGCGAGCAACCTCCGCGCCGGGTTTTTGAAGAGAGTGGCGCTCCACGGGCTCTTCCGTGAAGTATAATGGGAAAAGCCGGGGAGCACCCCGGCGTCGGGAGGCGTCCACGCCATGAAGATCCTCCGCATCGTCGTCGGAATCCTCAGTCTGGTCGCGATTCTCGCGATCGGCCTGCAGGCATGTTCCGCCGCCAACGCGGCGATCGACGGCACGACTCCCCCCGCTGTCGGAGCGGCGGCCTTCACGGCAGGGCTCTTCCTGTCCCTCGGCTTCCTGCTCGCCGGAGTGACCGTCCTGGCGGCGCGCAGGCACCACGGAGGCGGCATCGCGGCCGGTTGCTTCTACATCCTCGCGAACCTGTTCGTCGGGGGCGGAGGACCGGATGCCGCCGGGTTCACGCTCTGGATGGCCCTTGGCTGGCTCTTCGCGGCGCTGCTGATCTTCGGAGGCCTGATCGCGATGGCCCAGCGGCGAAGGGAACGGAGAATCGGAATTCCACCCATCCCCGGACGCAGCATCTAGCGACCTCGGGACCCAGCCTCATGAACCGGAAGATATGAAG
>CAXNDY010000178.1:0-3816 GCA_964201095.1 Saccharofermentanales bacterium | reverse complement strand
AGTTCGAGGCCTGACCGGCGAAACGCCGGCACCGAAAAGGAGTCGCGGCATGGACCTGAAACTGCGCAAGGAATACAAGTACTCCCTCGTCGTCCCGACCAGCATGGGCGTCCGCATCACCCCCGACAACGGCCAGCCCGTGCATGCCAGCAACCACTTCGCGATGCAGGCGACCAGCGCCGAGACCAACGTGGCCAGCGTCTCCTCGTATCTCGGCCTGCCCGTCCACGTGCTGACGACCTTCGTGAAGGGCAGCCCGATCGCATCCTTCATCAAGAGCGACCTGCGCTCCCGCGGCATGACGTTCGAGGGCCCGGAAGTCCCACAGGGCGGTCCCTGGGGCTATCGGCACCAGTTCAACATCGCCGACAGCGGCTATGGCGCCCGCGGCCCGCGCGTCCACAACGACCGCGCCGGCGAGGTAGGACGCACGCTCGACGTCAAGGACTTCGACCTCGAGCGGCTGTTCGGCCAGGACGGCGTGCAGGTCCTCCACCTGTCCGGGCTGATCGCCGCGCTGTCGCCCGAGACCAGCCGCTTCTGCCTCGAGCTCGCACGCGCCGCGAAGAAGCACGGCACGCGCATCGGCTTCGACCTGAACTACCGCGCCTCCTTCTGGGAGGGCCGCAAGACCGAGTTGTCCGCGGTCTTCGCCGAGATCGCCTCGATATCCGATATCCTGGTCGGCAACGAGGAGGACTTCCAGCTCGCCCTTGGCATAAAGGGTCCTGAAGCCGGCGGCAAGGGCCTTTCGTCCAGCATCGACAGCTTCAAGGAAATGATCGGCCGCGTGAAGAAGGCTTTCCCGAACGTATCGGTGTACGGTACGACGCTCCGCGAGGTGATCAGCGTGAACCGGCACCTCTGGGGCGCAATCCTGCTGGCGGGCGATGCGTGGTCCGTCGCGGAACCGCGCGAGATCGGCGTTCTCGACCGCATCGGCGGTGGAGACGGCTTCGTCGGCGGCCTGCTGTACGGCGTGCTGAAGGGCTGGGAGCCCGAGAAGTGGCTGCAGTTCGGGTGGGCGAGCGGCGCGCTCGCGACGACGTTCCTCGTGGATTACGCCATTCCGGCCGACGAGGAGATGGTCTGGAGCGTCTGGAAGGGCAACGCGCGCGTCCAGCGCTGAAAAGAAGAGGACCGTGCAACGAATCGCACGGTCCTCTTCCTGTTTCGGGCTACTCCGGGGAGAGTCCTACTTGACGGAAAGCTTTCCCAGCACCGAGCGCTCCAGGGTCGGCTTCTTTCCGACCAGGGCGGCGATTTCGGCGATCACGGCCTTGTACACGAAGTCCTCGTGGGAGTGCGTCTCCAGGACGCCGAGGTCCTTGATCTGCTTCGCGTTGTCCATCAGGAACGTGCGCATCGGGCTGCACACGTGTCCCGCCCACACGGGTGTGGCGATGACGACGCGGTCGAAGCTCGACAGGTTCTCGCTGAACGGCTTGATGGGCACGGTCTTCTTCAAAGCGGCTTCGAAGCCGCTGCGCATGAAACCGAAGATCCCTTTGCGGGGACGGTCCTCGCGGAGTTCCAGCAGGCTCGCACCCAGCTCCTTCGCGAGTTCTTCCGCGGCCTTCTTCGTGTTTCCGGATCTCGTATAGTAGACGATCAACGTGGTCATGTCGGCATGCCTCCTTGGCGTATCCCTCCTGGAAGGGTGCTTTTCGCTGATTGTACCATGTATAACTCAGGCGTGCTTCAGGAAGGTGCCGTCTTCCAGTTCCTGGAAGGCCAGTTTCAACTCCGCCTGGGTGTTCATGACGATGGGACCGCCCCACGCCACCGGCTCGTGCAGGGGCTTTCCGCTGACCAGAAGCACCCGTGCGCCCTCGCTTCCAGCCCGAAGTGCGACGCCGTCTCCTGTCCCATACAGCAGCACGCGCTCGGCCGGAACCGTCTCGTACGCACCGTCCGTGCCTGCGACGACAAGCGACCCCGCGATCGTCACGACGAAACAGGTGGAAGCCGCATCGACGGGCACGTCGCAGACCGCGCCCGGCTCGAGCGTCACGTCGAGGAACTCCGGCGCGGCCTCGATGCCGACGACGGGTCCCGTCGCACCGCCGCGCTCCCCGGCGATCACGCGTACCCGGCATCCCGGTTCCTCCACGGTGGGGATGTGGTCGGCAGGAACGTCCTGGTACCGGGGTGCCGACATCTTGCGGGCGGCCGGCAGGTTGACCCAGAGCTGAAGCCCCCAGTTCTCGGGGCGCTGGAGCGGCATCTCCTGGTGGATGATGCCGCTGCCGGCGGTCATCCACTGCACGTCGCCACCGGAAATGGTTCCGCTGTGTCCGAGGCTGTCCCCATGCGTCACGGAGCCGGCCACCATGAAGGTGACGGTCTCGATGCCGCGGTGGGGATGCCAGGGAAAGCCCGACATGTAGTCCCTGGGGTCCGTCGCCCGGAACAGGTCCAGCATCAGGAACGGATCGAATGCCGCGGTATCCTCATGACCGATCATCCTGCGCAACTTCACGCCGGCTCCGTCCTTGGTTTGAAATCCGGTCAGGACCTTCACGACGTCTCTCTTCTTGTCCATGCCAACCTCCTTGGGGGTCATCCGCAGGTTCCGTATCTGTGATTCTACGCCGCGCCACCGGACCACGCGGTTCCTGCGGTTACGAAGGTCCGTCTTCGGAGTCCAGCCAATCCCTCTTCGGTCCCGTTGCTCCAGATGGTATAATCGACCATCGCATCGTGACCCGGACAGGAGGACCCCATGCACCGATTCGACCCGAAGGACGCCGCCCGCCTCGACAACGAATGGCGCCGGAGCGCTCTTCCACCCCATATCGCCCTCGAAGCCCTGGGGCTCCGCGAGACCGATACCGTGCTCGACGTGGGCTGCGGAATCGGCTATCTCTCCTTCCCGGCCGCCGACTTCATCGGACCGACGCGCAAGGTCTACGCGATGGACATCTCCGAAGCGATGCTCGACGAGATGGACCGGCGCGTGCGCGTCCAGGGCGTCCCGAACGTCGTCGTATTCCTGTCGGACGGAAAGGACTGGAAGCTGGGGGACGCCTCGGTCACGTTCGTCCTCTGCTCCACCGTGCTTCACGAAGTGGACGACATGGCGGCTTTCCTGTTGGAGGCGAAGCGCGTCCTCAAGCCGGGGGGGCGGATCGGCATCGTCGAATGGACCCCCGGCAGCGCGACCGCCGGCAGAGGACCTTCCCGGAGTGCCCGACTGGAACCCGTCGACGTGGCCATGATGCTTCAGTCCGCCGGTTTCACACCGGGGAACCCGATTGCGATCTCCGAGTCGCACTATGGTCTGGTGGGGCAGCTCCCCTTCCCGCCGAAAGCGGAAGAAGGCGCGACGGAAGTCTAGGTGAACTCGGCGAGGATGCGACGCACGACGTCCTCCATGCCGGTCTCGTTGCGCTCCATTTCCTCCAGAAGCCGGAACTGGCAGCGCGCCCGGTCCAGGTTGTGGTTCGGCCGGTGGATGCGGAAATACGGGTCGCCGGCGATGTGGTCTCCGAGGAACCGGATGCCCAGCTCGAAGGTGATCAGCCTCACGGAGAAGCAGAGCTGGCGCTTCTCCTCTTCGTTCAGCACGGGTCCGGCCGACTCGAGGAACCCTCGGGTGAAGTTCTCGAACAGCTCGAAGTCGAGGTGGACCTTGTCGAGGTCGGGCTCGTCCTCGACGGCGGTGTTCGCGGCGAAGCGGATCGCGTCCCCGAAGTCGTAGAGCGACAGGCCCGGCATCACGGTGTCGAGGTCGATCACGCAGACCGCCTTGCCACTGGCTTCATCGAAGAGCACGTTGTTGAGTTTGGTGTCGTTGTGGGTCACGCGCAGGGG
>CAXNDY010000177.1:0-3862 GCA_964201095.1 Saccharofermentanales bacterium | reverse complement strand
CGCTCCTCCATGTACAAGGAAGAAGAGAAGAAGTCGGACGACCTGCACGCCTGCCGCATGGGGGGACTCGCCAATGGCTGACATGAGCCTTACGAAGTACCCGATTCCGGAGCAGGACCCCGATATCCGAAACAAGAACTTCGCCGAGGTATCCCTCGGCTACACCGAGGAGCTGGCGAAGAAGGAGGCCGCGCGCTGCCTCCAGTGCAAGCACAAGCCCTGCATCGCGGGCTGCCCCGTCCAGGTCGACATCCCCGGTTTCATCCTGAAGATCGCCCAGGGCGACCATGAAGGCGCCTACGCCGTCCTCAAGGACACCAACACGCTTCCCGCCGTCTGCGGACGCGTGTGTCCCCAGGAGTCGCAGTGCGAGGAGAAGTGCGTCCGCGCGATCAAGGGCGAGTCCGTCGGCATCGGCCGCCTCGAGCGCTTCGCCGCCGACCGGCACATGGAGAAGGTCTGCGAGGCGCCGATACCACCCGTTCGCAATGGAAGGAAGGTCGCCGTCGTCGGTTCCGGTCCGGCCGGCCTGACCTGCGCGGGCGATCTCGCCATGCTCGGGTACGAGGTGACGGTCTTCGAAGCGTTCCACGTTCCGGGGGGCGTCCTGATGTACGGGATCCCCGAGTTCCGTCTTCCCAAGGCGATCGTCCAGAAGGAGATCGACGACCTGCGCAAGCTCGGCGTGAACATCCTCACGAACCGCGTCATCGGTCGCGCGGAAACCGTCGACGAACTGCTTGGCGAGGAGGGCTTCAGCGCCGTCTTCATCGGCACCGGAGCCGGTCTGCCCTCCTTCATGAACATCCCCGGCGAAAACCTCAACAGCGTCTACACCGCCAACGAGTTCCTCACCCGCATCAACCTCATGAAGGCCTACAAGTGGCCGGAGTGCGACACGCCCGTCCGCATCGGCAGGCGCGTGGCCGTGATCGGCGGCGGCAACGTCGCCATGGATGCGGCCCGTTCCGCGAAGCGCCTCGGCGCCGAGCAGGTCAGCATCGTCTACCGACGCTCCGAGCAGGAGATGCCCGCCCGCCTCGAGGAAGTCCACCACGCCAAGGAGGAGGGCATAGAGCTCGTCACCCTGACCAACCCGACCGCGATTCTGGACGACGGCAGGGGCTGGGTCCGCGGCATGACCGTCGTGGATATGGAACTGGGAGAAGTCGATGCCAAGGGGCGCCGCTCCACCCACACGATCGAGGGCTCCGAACATGAACTGGCCTTCGAGACCGTGGTCATCGCCATCGGCCAGAGTCCGAATCCCCTGATCCGCCAGACGACGCCGGGACTTTCGACCCAGCGCTGGGGCGGCATCATCGTCGACGAGAGTACCGGCGAGTCCAGCAAGCCCCGCGTGTATGCCGGCGGAGACGCCGTCACGGGCGCCGCGACCGTCATCCTCGCCATGGGCGCCGGCAAGGTCGCCGCCAAGGCCATCGACGAGATGATCCGCGCCGGGAAGGACTAGGAAACCCTTGCGAGCGCTGGTCCAGCGCGTGCTGCGCGCCGCGGTGCGCGTCGAAGGGGAGACCGTCGGCGAGATCGGTCCCGGTCTTCTCGTCCTGGTCGGCGTGTCCGTGGACGACGGGATGGACGAAGTCGGCGCGATGGCCGCGAAGCTGCTGCACCTACGGATCTTCACCGACGAGAACGGCAAGATGAACCGCTCGGTCGAGGACGTCCAGGGAGGGATCCTTCTGATTTCCCAGTTCACCCTTTATGGCGACGTACGGAAGGGAAACCGACCCGGCTTCGACCGCTCGGCTCCGCCCGGACAGGCGCGCCCCCTCTACGAGTCGCTGGCCGAAGCGCTCGCCGCCACGGGACTCGCCGTGGGGACCGGGAAGTTCGCAGCGCACATGGAGGTCGAACTGGTCAACGACGGACCCGTCACGCTCCAGATCGACATGCCGCCGGTCTGATGCCCCCTCGTACTTTACAGCGTGAGGAACCGGTGCTATGGTAGTCCATACAACGTGATGAAGGAGAGAGTAGGCGTCTCCCATCGCATCCGCCAGAGAGGGCCGGTCGTCGGCTGGAAACCGCCCGGGATGCAAACGCCGAAGTTCACTCCGGAATGGCGCGCTGAAAGGGAACCTTGCCGGGTTCTCCGCGTAGGTGGCGACGGAAGGCTCCGTTATCGGCCGATCGAGTGCCGTTCCCTTCGACAGGGGGCGGAATACGGGTGGTACCGCGCAGGGCTTCGATGGCCTTCCGTCCCGAACAGGGACAGGAAGGTCTTTTTCTATTCTACGGAGGTGTACGGGATGGATGGGATGGACGACATGAGAACCTCGCTGGGCAGGATCCAGGACCAGTTCGAGAACGAGACGGCTGCGGCGTCGACGTCGCAGGAACTCGAGACCCTGCGGGTGAAGTACCTGGGCAAGAAGGGCGAGTTGACCGCCGTCCTCCGCATCATGGGCCAGCTTCCTCCCGATGAGCGGCCGGCGGCGGGACAGGCGGCCAACGAGACGCGTGCTGCGATCGAAGCCATGCTCGCCGAACGGCTGGCCGTCGTGACCACCCGGGAACGGTCGCTTCGGCTGGCCGCCGAGAAGCTCGACATCACGCTGCCCGGCATCCGCCGCTCCATGGGAGCGCGTCACCCGCTGACGAAGGCCATCGACGAGATCTGCGGCATCTTCATGGGACTCGGATACTCGATCGCGGAAGGGCCCGAAGTCGAGCTCGACCGCTACAACTTCGAGATGCTGAATACACCGGCGGGGCACCCCGCTCGCGACACCCAGGACACCTTCTACATCTCCGACTCCATCCTGCTCCGGACGCAGACGTCCCCGGTACAGGTCCGCGTCATGGAAAGCACGAAGCCCCCGATCCGCATCGTGTGCCCCGGACGCGTGTACCGCTCCGACACGATCGATGCGACGCACTCCGCCTGCTTCCACCAGATCGAGGGGCTCGCCGTCGACAAGGGCATCACGATGGGAGACCTCGTCGGTTCTCTGCAGCTCTACGCGCGCCGTCTGTTCGGCGAGGACACGAAGATCCGCCTGCGTCCGCACCATTTCCCATTCACGGAGCCGAGCGCGGAAGTGGACGTGAGCTGCTGGGTCTGCGGCGGCAAGGGTTGCCGGACCTGCAAGGGCGAAGGCTGGGTCGAGATGCTCGGCGCCGGCATGGTGCACCCGAAGGTGCTCGCCGGCTGCGGCATCGACCCGGAGATCTACAGCGGCTTCGCGTTCGGCATCGGTGTCGAGCGGACGGCGATGGCCCGATTCGCGATCGAGGACATGCGCGCGCTCTTCGAGAACGACGTGCGGTTCCTCGCCCAGTTCAAGTAAAGGAGAACGGACATGAAGGCACCGATCGGCTGGATGAGGGACTTCACGAAGATTCCGGAGGGGGCGCACGCCTTCGCCGAAGCCATGACCCTGAGCGGATCCAAGGTGGAGGGAATCGCCGTGACCGGCGAGGGAATCTCCGGCGTCGTGACGGCGAGGGTCGTGGCGGTGGCGAGACACCCCGACGCGGACCGCCTCTCGGTGTGCACCGTCGACGCGGGAGGCGCGAATGGCGCGCTCACCATCGTCACTGCGGCGACCAACGTGACCGCAGGCCGGGTGATTCCGGTCGCGCTCGACGGGGCGACGCTGGCGGACGGGAAGAGGATCCACCGCGGCAAGCTCCGAGGGGTCGATTCGGAAGGCATGATGTGTTCCTTCCAGGAGCTCGGCTTCACGCGGTCCGACTACCCGGAAGCGGCCGAGGACGGCATCTGGCTTCTCGACGATGCGACACCGGTCGGAATCGACGTCAAGGCGCTGCTGGGTCTCGGCGAGTCGATCGTGGATTTCGAGATCACATCGAACCGACCGGACTGCCTGTGCAT
>CAXNDY010000176.1:0-3872 GCA_964201095.1 Saccharofermentanales bacterium | reverse complement strand
GTGTCGTAGCGTGCGAAGGCGATCTTGTACCATCCGCGGCCCTGGGTCATCGACCGCAGGTCGTTGGCGTACTTCGCCATCTCGCTCTGGGGCACCTCCGCGACGACTTCCTGTCCGTGTTCGACCGGGTTGACGCCCACGATGCGCCCGCGGCGCTTGTTCATGTCGCCCATGATGTCGCCGAGGTTCGAATCGGGAATGTAGACGTCGACCGTGCAGATCGGCTCGAGTAGGACCGGGCCAGCCAACGGGATCCCGGCTTTGTACGCCAGGCGTGCCGCGATCTTGAAGGCCATTTCGGAGGAGTCGACGTCATGGTAGGAGCCATCGACCAGGGAAGCCTTGAGGTGGACCATCGGATAGCCGGCGAGGACGCCCTTCTTGATCGCGTCCTGGAGACCCTTCTCGACGCCGGGGTGATACTGCTTCGGAACGGACCCGCCGAAGATGTGCTCCTCGAAGGTCAGGCCCTCGGCCGGTCCCGGTTCGAACTCGACCCAGACGTGGCCGAACTGGCCGTGGCCGCCGGACTGCTTCTTGTGCTTGCCTTCGACACGGACCTTCTTGCGGATGGTCTCGCGATAGGGCACGCGCGGTTCGATCAGGGTCGCCTCCACGTTGAACTTGGACTTGAGCTTCGAAATCAGCACGTCCAGATGCTGCTCGCCGATGCCGGCCAGAAGCAGCTGGTGGGTCTCCGCGTTGTAGCCCATGGTGAAGACCGGGTCCTCGTCCTTGAGCTTGTGGAGACCGGCGCTGATCTTCTCGTCGTCGCCCTTGGCCTTGCCTTCGACGGCCATGGACAGGCATGGGGTCGGGAACTCGGTGCGCGGCAGCAGGACGGGCTTCGTCTTGTCGCAGAGCGTATCGTTCGTGCTCGTGTAGATCAGCTTGGTCACGGCGCCGATATCGCCGGCGGCGACCTGTTCGGTGGGGACCTGTTTCTTTCCGACCATGAGGAAGAGGGAGCCGACGCGCTCGTCCTTTTCGGTGACCGGGTTGTAGACGGTGGAGTTGGCCTTCAGGACGCCGGAATACACGCGGAACATGGAGATCCGGCCGACGAAGGGGTCGGCGATCGTCTTGAAGACGACGGCGGCGAGAGGACCGGCCGCGTCGATCTTCACGGAGGTCTCCGTGCCGTCCGGTTTCTTCGCGGGGACGGTCGCGGCGGAAATCGCGGTGGGCAGCAGGGCGACGAGACGGTCCATGACGATCCGCATGCCCCAGTTCGCACCGGCGGACCCGCAGAAGACGGGGAACACCGTTCCGGCGTGGATGCTCTCGGACAGGCCCTTCAGCATCTCTTCAGGAGTGAACTCCTCGCCGCTGAAGAACTTCTCCATCAGGGCTTCATCGCTCTCGGCGGCGTGCTCCTTCATGGCTTCCAGCGCGAGGGCGGCTTCGTCCGCCATGCCGGCGGGAATGGGCGCTTCGGTGGCGACGCCGTTCGCGCCGTTCATGAAGGCCTTCTGGGTCAGTATGTCCACGAACCCCTTCATCTTGCCGCCTTCCAGAATGGGAAGGAAGAAGGGCTTCACCTGATTTCCGAAATTCGTTTGCAGCTGGGCGAGCGTCCGCTCGAAATTCGCGTTCTCCTCGTCCATCTTGCCGATGAAGAAGACCACGGGCAATCCGCGGTCGCGGAGGTACTTCACGGACTTCTCCGTGCCGACCGCCACGCCGTCCTTTGCGGGGACCAGGACCACGGCGCCGTCGGCGACGCGGAGTCCCTGGAAGACTTCTCCGACGAAGTCGAAGTAGCCGGGGGTGTCGAGCAGGTTGATCTTGCAGTCGTTCCATTCAACGGCCGCGAGCGCGGTGTTGATCGAGAACTTGCGGCGGATCTCCTCCGCGTCGAAGTCCATCGTGGTGTTGCCGTCGGCGACCTTGCCGAAGCGGTCGATCGCCTTCGCATTGAACAGGACGGCCTCTGCGAACGTGGTCTTCCCGGAGCCGCCGTGTCCAAGCAAGGCGATGTTTCGGATCCTTACAGCCGGATAGTCCTTCATAATCCTTCCCCCTCCGCGGTGCCGCTTAGTGGGCGGAATGGTCCGCCGCAACGCACCTGTGGAAGATTATACAACTTAAGGTGCGCTCGTGTCATTCGGAGAAATTCCACGAGAAAGAGGCCCGGAATCTAGCGCATCAGCCAGTAGGGGCAGACACCGTGTTTGTCGGTCGTGACCGACATATTAATCAATTTTTGACGGTTTGTTCCGCCTTGCGAAGCAGGTCGCGGTACCGCGCGAACACCGCGGCGAGGTCGGCCCGCGTCACGGCGTTGAATGCGATGGCCCGGAGCGGAGCGGTTCCCCGCAGTCCCTTCATGTACCAGCCCGCCTGCTTGCGGAACTCCTTGACAGCCGTCGCCTCGCCGTAGCGGGCGATGGAAAGGTCGAGGTGGCGCAGCATCAGGGCCACGCGCTCCTCGGGCGTCGGTTCGCCGGGGACTTCGGGCCAACCCGGGGGACGGGGGGCCTGCGGGTCCAGGATGCCGCGGATGCGGGCGAAGATCCAGGGGTCCCCGAGCGCCGCGCGGCCGACCATGATCCCGTCGACGCCAGTCTCGTGCAGCATTCGTCTTGCATCGGCCACGGTGCGCACGTCGCCGTTGCCGAAGACCGGCACGCGGATGGCGGCCTTGACGGTGGCGATGATGTCCCAGTCGGCTTCCCCGGCATACATCTGGTCGCGGGTGCGGCCATGCACGGCGACCAGTGCGGCGCCCTCGGCCTCGCAGATCCGGGCGATCTCCACCGCGTTGACCGAGGCGGGGTCCCAGCCCTTGCGGATCTTGACGGTCACGGGGCGTCCAGCGGCGCGAACGCAGGCGCGGACCGCGGCGGCGGCCCGGGCGGGGTCCTTCATGAGGGCCGAGCCGTCACCGGCCTGGACGACCTTGGGCACCGGGCAGCCCATGTTGAGGTCGATGAACGTGCAGCGGGAGAGGAGCGGATGCTGCTCGATCGCGCGCACGGCGAAGTCGAGGTCTTCCGGGTCCGAACCGAAGAGCTGGATGGCGACCGGGGCTTCGGCGGGGTCGACCTCGACGTAGCGCCAGGTCCGCTGCAGGTCCCTGTCGTGGCGCATGCCGCGCGCGCTGACGAGTTCGGTGCACACGAGGTCCGCGCCGAGCCCGCGGCACAGCAGGCGGAACGGAAGGTCCGTGGCGCCGGCCATGGGGGCGAGTGCGAGATTGCCCGGAAGCGTCACGCCGCCGACACGGAGGGGGTGCAGGAGGGGTGCGCCCGAAGCAGAAGCGGTCGAAGCAGGTACAGGCTCGGTTCCGGTCATGCTGGAGGACTCCTTCGCCGGTAGGTTCGACGCCATTGTAGCATAGGCCGTCGGTCCGGCTTCGTCCTCACTCCGTCTTCGTCTCGCCGGCCAGGACCTCCTCGATCTGCGCGAGATAGGCCTTCAGGTCCTCGATGGAATGGCGGGACGTCATCGCCTTCACGCGGGCCAGCCCTGCCTTCTGCTGCCCGTTCCGCACCGCGAGGACGAGGACGGCGACCAGGAAGGCCGCCGTGAAGGGCAGCGCCATCACGAGGAGCGTGAGCAGCGCGCAGAGACCGGACACCGCCATCAGGATGCGCCGGACTCCGATCCTCCGGTGCGCCGCGACCTCCATCGTGGCATACCGGTCGATGTCGGCCCGAAGCAGCGCGGTCAGGCGCTCGACGAACGAGGCGGCCTCGCGCCGGCGGCTGCGCGGCGTGCTGCGAAGGTAGTGGTGCACGACGGAGGGAAGACCCATGGTGCCGGTGAAAGGAACCCAGTCGTAGGCGATGCGCGTCAATCCACAGGTGGAGGCCAGGATGCAGCCCTGCCAGGCCGCCTCGTTCGAAGCCTGGCGGTCGAGGGCGCTG
>CAXNDY010000175.1:0-3881 GCA_964201095.1 Saccharofermentanales bacterium | reverse complement strand
CCCAGCGGAGCAGTTCGTTCCTGGCTTCATCCATGGCGGTGCCCTCCGGTCGTCATTCTGATTGTGATTGTATCAGCCTCTGTATCCGATGGCAATCTGTCCATAAACCCTCTTGCAATCGTATGGATATCGTGTATCATCATTTTCATAATGATGTGTCACGTGATTCATAGCGTATGAAGGAGGCCCACACATGGAGCAGGTGAAGAGGCGGATCGGCATCTGGGGGGATTCGGTCGCGAAGGGCGTCGTGCTCGATGCGGAGCGCGGCCGGTACGTGCTGCTGCGCGAGAATTTCGCCGCCGGTGCGGGCGTGCGTCTCGGCGTGACCCTCGAGAACCGCGCCCGTTTCGGTTGCACGGTCGCCCAGGGACGCGAGATCGTGAAGCGCTCCTTGGAGAACGACCCGTTCTGCGACGTGGCCGTCCTCGAATTCGGCGGCAACGACTGCGACTTCGACTGGCGCGAGATCGCCGAGGCGCCGGACGGAGAGCATGTGCCGAAGACACCCCTTTCGGATTTCCTATCGGTCTATCGCGAGATGGTCATGCTGCTCCGCGCACGAGGAACCGAGGTGTTCCTGATGACCCTGCCTCCCCTCGATGCCGTCCGGTATTTCGCCTGGATCGTCCGCGGCGGACTATCCGCGAAGGATATCCTCCACTGGCTCGGCGACGTGCAGACCATCTACCGCTGGCATGAGCGCTACAACCTGGCGGTCTGGGAACTGTCGCGGGAAACCGGATGCGAGGTGATCGACGTGCGCCGGGCCTTCCTCGAGCGCCGGGACTACCGCACCCTGCTCTGCGAGGACGGCATCCACCCCAACGAAGCCGGGCATGCCGCGATCGCGACGGTCGTGGTCGACTTCGCCAACGAGAGACTGGACCGGGAGCGCATGGAGCGCGAATTCGCGGAATTCTAGGGCCGGGTGCCGTCCTTCTTCAGCATCTCCTTGACGGACTTCTCGAAATCGCGCCGACCCAGCGAGACGTAATGCCCGCAGGTCGCGCAGCGGATGCGGATGTCCTCGCCGGCGCGCACGACCTCCCATTCGGTCCCGCCGCAGGGGTGCGCCTTGCGCATCCGGACGCGTTCACCGGCCTGGAACGGGTAGAGTGCGAAGGGATTGCCCAAGGGCGATGCCTCCTTCCGGCGTTTCGGTGGCCTAGCCGGCCGACGGGGGAGGACAAAGGCGAGCGAGGGTCACGCGCGGATGCCCGGAGAGGTCGTTCTTCGTGGCGATCTCCTCATAGCGCTCATCCAGGAGCAGCAGCGCGCGCACTTCGTCGCCCTGGTCGGCCCCATGCTCGACGAGAAGCCAGCCGCCGGCCTTGAGGAACCGGGGCGCCTCGAAGACGATGCGTCGGTGGAACGCGAGCCCGTCGACGCCGCCGTCGAGTGCTTCGCGCGGCTCGAAGAGAACGATCTCGGGGGCGAGGGGGTCGATGTCGTCCGTCGCGATATACGGCGGGTTCGAGACAAGCAGGTCGAAGCGGTTCCCTTCGGGGGGAAACAGGTCGGCGAGCAGGAAGACGAGGTCCATCCCGGGGGCGAGGCGGCGGGCATTGTCGCGCGCCGTGCGGAGGGCGGTCTCCGAAAGGTCGGTGCCTGCGCCGTGGGGCGTCTTCCCTTCCTGCTGGAGGGCGATGGCCAGCGCGACCGCGATGCAGCCGCTGCCGGTGCAGAGATCGAGGAAGGCGACGGAATCCCCCTCGACCGTCTTCGCGGCTTCGAGCGCCGCGGCGACGAGTTCCTCGGTCTCGGGCCGCGGAATCAGCACGCCCGGTCCCACGCAGAATTCGAGACCGTGGAACCCGATGGAGCCCGTGACGTAGGCGAAGGGTTCGCGAAGGGCGCGGCGGCGGACCGCCGCGTCGAAGGCCGGCAGGAACGCCTCGGGGAAGGGCTCGCCGAGGGCGGCGTAATAGCGCGCGAGCGGAACGCCCATGGCCCACGCGGCAAGCCGCGCGGACTCGCGGCGAGCCTCGTCTACGCCGGCGTCCCTCAGGACGGCTTCGGCGGCGGCGCTGCACTCGCGGACGGTGCGGGCGGGGGGGCTACCAGACGTCGGCATCCTTCTTCTCCGGAATCACGCGCTCCGTCGCGGCGATGGCGACCTCGAGCATTCCGTCGTCGGGCTCGCGGGTCGTGAGACCCTGCAGCATGAGACCGGGGGCGGAAAGGACGCGGGCCACGGGGTTCTTCTCGTGGCGGCCGGCCCAGCGGATGATCTCGAAACCGATGCCGGCGACGACGGGCAGCAGGGCGAGACGGATCGCGAGATTCACCAGCATGCTCCACCAGCCGAAGAAGGAGAAGACGATGATGCTGATGATGAGGACGATGAAGAGGAACGAGGTGCCGCATCGGGGGTGACGGGTCGAGAAGGTGCGGGCGTTGTCCACGGTCAGCGGCAGTCCGCTCTCGTAGCAGGAGATCGTCTTGTGCTCGGCGCCATGGTACATCCAGACGCGGCGGATGTCCTTCATGAGCGAGGTCAGGGAGAGATAGGCGACGAAGAGGACGATCCTAATGAGCCCTTCCACGAGGTTGAGCACGATGGTGTCGCCGAAGGTATGGCTGTCCTTGAGCCGGGCCAGAGGACCGACCACGGTCACGAGGAAGTTGGGCAGCAGGATGAAGAGGCCGACGCTGAACAGCAGTCCGACGATGACGGAGCCATAGAGCAGGACGTCGGTGTGCTTCTCGAAGTACCGGTCGATCCGGCCGGGCTTGGCGGGTTCCTTCGCGGGCTCGCCTTCGACGGGTGTCTCCGGGGCCTCTTCGATGAACTCGGCCGAGCGCATCAGGGTCTTGGTGCCGGTGACGAGCTGGCGGAACAGGCGGACGCTGCCGCGGACGAATGGGATGGTGGCGGCCTTCGAGAGGCGGCCGACCGACCAGTCCTCGACGAAGATCTCGCCGTCGGGCTTGCGGACCGCCATGGCGATGCGCTCGGGTCCGACCATCATCAGACCTTCAAGCAGGGCCTGGCCTCCGATCGTGGTCTTCTTCTGCATGGTCCGGGTACTCCTGTCTGCCGTCGCCGGCTGGCGCTTCCGGAAGAAAAAGGAGGGGCAACCAGCGGTCAGCCCCTCCGATGTCTCGACTTCGGGTGTGGAGATCCAGGAAGAGACTACTTCTGGTCCATCCTCTTCTTGAACTTGTCGACGCGTCCGCCGACGTCCGTCAGCTTCTGGCGACCCGTGAAGAAGGGGTGGCACTTCGAACACACGTCCACGTGGAGGGCAGGACGGACCGATCCGGTCTCGAAGGACTCTCCGCAGGCGCACTTGACGACCGTTTTCATATACTTCGGGTGGATTCCGTCTTTCATGTCTCTCTCCTTGTCATGGGCCGGCGCGGGGCCTTGCGATTCGCTTCGCCACGTATGCCGGGCAGCCTTGCGTCACGGACGCGAAGGGGATTGTACTACGGGAGCGGCTGGGATGTCAATCTTCCATCGGCCCGCGGTTGTACCCGCCGGGGTTGCCGTTCGGGGAGCCATTTCCGCCGAGACGCGTGCCGCGCATGGCGTCGAAGACCGCCTTGTCGTTCAGCGTGACGTTCACGGACGAGACGAAGTGGGGGTTGTTCGTGGTCTTGAGCAGCAGGTTGATGATCATCTCGGTGACGGCGGCGGTGTCGAGCTGACTGAAGGCCTTGCGGATGGTCCAGACCGCGTCGAGCTCGCGGGGGCTGAGCAGCAGTTCCTCGCGGCGCGTGCCGGACTTGTTGATGTCGATGGCGGGGAAGATCCGCTTCTCGGACAGCTTGCGGTCGAGGTAGACCTCCATGTTTCCGGTGCCCTTGAATTCCTCGAAGATCACTTCGTCCATTCGGGATCCGGTCTCGATCAGCGAGGTGGCGATGATGGT
>CAXNDY010000174.1:0-3897 GCA_964201095.1 Saccharofermentanales bacterium | reverse complement strand
TCATGATGTCCGGGCTCGGCGCCTTGAGGATCATGTCCTCGGTGAAGTTGTGCGGTAGTGGGCGGTGCAGCGAGAGAAGCCGCTCGAATTCGGCCAGTTCGTCCGCGGTCGGCAGTTCGCCGAAGAGCAGCAGGTAGGCCGTCTCCTCGAATCCGAACCGGCCGTCCGGGAAGAAGCCGTTGACCAGTTCGTTGATCTCGATGCCGCGATAGAAGAGACGGCCCTCGATCGGAACCTTGTCGCCTTCGTCGACGATATAGGACACGACGTCGCCGACCTCGGTCAGCCCCACGAGCACCCCGGAGCCGTCGTCGTTGCGCAGCCCGCGCTTGACGCCGTACTTCGCGTACAGATCCGGGTCGATGCGGCCCTTTCGGTCGGCGAGGGCGGCCATCTTCTTGACGAGGGTGAGGTCGTTCGGGGTGAATTCGCGGTTCGACATCGGTCCTACCTCCTGCTATGCATTGCCTTCTCGTAACTGCCGACGGCTTTCCGGATATGCTCGACCATGAGGATCTCCGCCTGCTCGGGATCCCGGGAAAGAATCGCCTCCATGATCCTGCGGTGCTCGTCCAGCGCCTCCACGGCGCGTCCTTCGGAGGAGAGCGACCGGCGGCGGGCGCTGCGGGTGTGGCTGTGCATCGTCCGGAGGATGTTCTGGAGGATGCGGCTGTGGCTCCCCTTGAAGATGATCTCGTGGAACCTTGAATCGGACGCCTGGAGCGAGTCGATGTCGTCTCGCGTCGTGTAGAACTCCTCGAGCGCGAGGGCCTCCATGAGCTCCTTCCGCTCCCGTTCGTCCATCGACCGCGCCGCGCGGCGCGCCGCGATGCCCTCGACGTGGACCCGGACGTCGAACATGTCCTCGACGTCCTGCTCGTCGATGCCCTGGACCACCACGCCCTTGTTGGGGATGGCCACGACCAGTCCGTCGAGCTCGAGCAGGCGGAACGCCTCGCGCACCGGGGTCCGGCTCACACCGAGCTCCGTGGAGATTCGCAGTTCCGTCAGCGCCTCGCCGGGTTCGTAGCGTCCGTCGAGGATGTCCTCCTGCAGGCGCTGATGCACCTGATTGCGCAGGGAACCGAGCAGATTGCCTTCGCGCAGCTCTCGGGACGTCATGTCCTTCAGCCTTCCTTCCGGGTGTAGTTGAGCAGACCGCCGGCCAGCAGGATGTCGGCCTGTCGCGCGGAGATGGGGAGGCGCGTGCGCACGAGGGTGCCCTTCGTGACGTTGCGGACGAGGACCTCGTTCCCGTCGACCGCGGCGCGGACCTGGGCGGGCGTGTCGTCCACGGCGAGCTGGTCCATGGCCTCAAGCGCCTCGTAATCCGCCGGATCGGCGAAGGTGAGTGGAAGGATGCCGCTGTTGATCAGATTGGCCATGTGGATCCGCGCGAAGGAGACGGCGAGAACGCCACGGATGCCGAGTTCGAGCGGCGCGAGGGCCGCATGCTCGCGGCTGGACCCCTGTCCGTAGTTGGACCCGCCCACGATGAAGCCGCCGCCGTTCTCACGGGCCCGCTGCGGGAAGTCCGGGTCGCAGGGGGTGAGGCAGAATCCGGCCAGATAGGGGACGTTGGAGCGGTACGGCAGCAGCTTCGCGTTCGAGGGCATGATGTGGTCGGTGGTGATGTTGTCCCCGAGGCGGATCAGGGCCATCCCTGACAGCGCGGCGCCCATCGGCTTGTTGCGAGGAAAGGGCTTGATGTTGGGGCCGCGGACGATCTCGACGCTTTCCGGATCCGATGCGGGGAGAAGGACGAGGTTGTCGTTGACTTCGAAGCGCGTGGGAAAGGGAATGGCGGGGGGCGCGCCGAGGGTGCGCGGGTCGGTCAGCACGCCGGCCACGGCGCTGGCCGCGGCGGTCTCCGGGCTGACGAGGTAGACCTGCGCGGAAGCCGTGCCGCTCCGCCCCTCGAAGTTGCGGTTGAACGTGCGCAGGGAGATCGCGCCGGTGCGGGGGGACTGCCCCATGCCGATGCAGGGCCCGCAGGCCGATTCGAGGATGCGCGCTCCGGCCGCGACCATATCGGCGAGCGCCCCGTTCGAGGCGAGCATGGACAGCACCTGGCGCGAACCGGGCGCGATCACGAGGGAGACGTCCGGATGGACGGTCTTGCCCTTCAGGATGGAAGCCACCTTCATCATGTCGAGGTACGAGGAATTGGTGCAGCTTCCGATGCAGACCTGGTCGACGGCGATCGGGCCGACGGCCGAGACCTCCGCGACGTTGTCCGGGCTGTGGGGCTTCGCGGTCATCGGGACCAGGCCGTCGAGGTCGATCGTGGTCTCCTCGTCGTAGACGGCATCCGGGTCGGCCTCGAGGGAGACGAAGTCCCCCGCGCGGTCCTGCGCCGTCAGGAAGGCCAGCGTAACGGCGTCGCTCGGGAAGATGGACGTCGTCGCGCCGAGTTCGGCGCCCATGTTCGCGATGGTGGCGCGCTCCGGAACCGTGAGGCTGGCGATGCCTTCGCCGCCGTATTCGAGGATGCGCCCGACGCCGCCCTTGACGGTGAGTCGGCGAAGCACCTCCAGGATGACGTCCTTCGCGGAGACCCAGGGCTTCAGACGACCCTTCAGAGTGACGCGGTGGATCCTGGGCACGGTGATGAAGTACGGACCTCCCCCCATGGCGACGGCGACGTCGAGACCGCCCGCGCCGATGGCGAGCATGCCGAGTCCGCCACAGGTCGGGGTGTGGCTGTCGGACCCAAGAAGTGTCTGTCCGGGCACGCCGTACCGTTCGATGTGCACCTGGTGGCAGACGCCGTTGCCGGGCCGCGAGAAGCGGACGCCGAAGCGCGAGGCGACGGATTGGAGATACTTGTGGTCGTCCGCGTTCTCGAAGCCGGACTGGATCGTGTTGTGGTCGACATAGGCGACCGAAAGCTTCGTGCGGACGCGCGGAAGGCCGATCGCCTCGAACTGGAGATAGGCCATGGTGCCCGTGGAGTCCTGCGTCAGGGTCTGGTCGATCCGGATCGAGATCTCCGATCCGGGCGACGACGTCCCGTCGACGAGGTGGGCTTCGATGATCTTCTGGGCTACGGTCCGACCCATGTCCGGTACCTCCTGTGGTCTCGAATGAATTGTATACAATTATCCACGTACACATTCCGATGTCAATTCCCTGTCGAATCCCATTCCTTCCATCTTCCCCTTTTCCGACAACGGGAGTATGATAGCGCTTATCGTCCGCGCGAGGTCGCACGGGCTCATACACAGCGAAAGCAGGATACCGTCACCGTGAATACGACTCGCAAGGTCACACCCGCCGGCCGCGTGGTCCGCTGGGTCACGGCCAGACCCGCACGACTCATCACCTTCAGCTTCCTCTTCGTCATCCTCACGGGAGCCCTTCTCCTTTCGCTTCCCATGGCGTCGAGGGATGGCCACAGCGTCGGCTTCCTCCGCGCTCTCTTCACGGCCACGTCCGCCACCTGCGTCACCGGTCTCGTCGTCGTCGACACCGCGACCCACTGGACGCTGTTCGGGCAGTTCACGATCCTCGCGCTGATCCAGATCGGCGGCCTCAGCCTCGTCACCATCACGACCTTCTTCTTCGCCCTGATGCGCAGGAAGATGGGCTTGAAGACGCTGATCATGATCCAGGAATCCACGGGCAGCTTCGATTTCGCCGACGTCCTCAAGCTCGTCCGCAAGATCGTCGCGATCACGTTCACGATCGAGTTCGCCGGATTCCTCGTCCTCGCCACCCAGTACGTCCCGGTCTTCGGCTGGCTTTCCGGCAGCTACAAGGCCTTCTTCCAGGCCATCTCCGCATTCTGCAACGCGGGATTCGACCTGATGGGCGCCACCGCCTCCGGTCCCTTCTCGAGCCTGACCGCCTGGAACGGCTACCCCATCGTCACCATCACGACGGCGCTGCTCCTGA
>CAXNDY010000173.1:0-3910 GCA_964201095.1 Saccharofermentanales bacterium | reverse complement strand
TTACTATGGTGACGTGATAAACCGCTGTTGCGATTATATCGACGCACCCCGAAGCTGTCAAGCCGAAGAAGCCCCGCCTTCCTCTCGGACGACGGGGCCAGTGAACGGGGATGCGCGGGCAGGTCCAGCAAGGGGAGGAAGGAGCGGCCTGCGGACACCCGGACACGACTAGGGCGCGGGGACGTCCGTGGGGGCCGCGGTCGGCTCTGCCGTCGGCTCGACCGTCGGTTCGACAGTGGGTTCCGCAGTGGGCGTCGCGGTCGGCGCGAGCGTCGGGACCGGTGTCGGCAGCGGGCTGGGAACCGGGTGGTGTCCTTGACCGCCGTGGCGGTATTCGTTCGTGGCCTTCATGATGTCCTTGACGGAGCAGTTCCCGAACTGGGCCAGCACCTGTTCGCGGGTCCAGCCGAGGGTCGCGGCCAGGCGGTCGATCAGCAGCAGGCGTCCCGGAGGAATGCCGAGAGCCGCCGCGGCAGTGATGCGTTCCTGGACGACGGGGGATTTTCCACCGCCGATTTCAGGGGTCGGCTCGACGGTCGGATCGGGAGGAGCCGTGATCGGGGGAGCCAGCGTGATTTCGGGAGACGGCGCCGCGGTGATTTCGATCGACGGTTCGGGGGTCGCCGTCGCTTCGATCGTCGGCTCGCCGGGGGGATCCGTGGTCAGGAACGCGAAGCCGTCCGGGGCGGCGAGCACGAGGACCGCCGGAATGGCGGCGACGAGCAGCAGCGTCACGAGGATGGAACCGATGGTCTTCTTCATGTCATGTCACTTCCTTTCCATAGAAACAGGAGAAATGACCCCTATCGTTATCATATACGCATCGGCCCCGGAAGAAAACGGGGTAGGTGCCCCCCTGTCGCCGAAAGGGCGTAGTAGGGTATGATGGGCGCATGGATGTGAAGCTCACCCTCGGAACCGTCCAGCTGGGACTGGACTACGGCGTCCAGGGCCACGGGAAGCCCGACCGGCGGCACGCCCTCGATCTGCTCGAGACGGCGGTCGGGTGCGGCGTGTCCTCCTTCGACACGGCCCAGGCGTACGGCGAGGCCGAGGACGTCCTCGGCGACTTTCTCGCCCGCACGGCGCGGCAGGGGCGGCTCGAGGTCGTCTCCAAGCTGTCGCCCGGCGCCTTCGATTCCGCCCCGCGCGAGACGTGGCGTTCCGCCGCGGTGCGCAGCGCGGCGGAAAGTCTCGAGCGTCTCCACCTCGAACGCCTCGACGCCTTCCTCCTCCACAACGCCGCGCGCATCCACGACCCGGAGGCCGTCGCCGCCCTGGCGGAGGTCCGCCGCGAGGGCCTCTGCGACCGGATCGGCGTCTCTGTCTACACGCCCGACGAGGCGATGAAGGCCCTGGAATACCCGGAGGTCGACATCGTCCAGGTCCCCTACAACGTCCTCGACGACCGGCTCGACCGATGCGGCTTCTTCCGCTCGGCCCGGGACCGCGGCGTGCGGGTGTACGCCCGCTCCGTCCTGCTGCAGGGGCTTCTGGCCATGCCCCTCGACGCGCTTCCCGAGAGGATGGGGTTCGCGCAGGAGACCCTGGCCGGATTCCACGCCCTCTGCCTCGAACTGGGCGTCCGCCCCCTCGACGCCTGCGTCTCCGTCGCCTGCCGACACCCCGGCATCCATTCGGTCGTCTTCGGCGCCGACAACGTCGCCCAATTGCTCGAATTCGTCGCCGCGGCCGGCGAGCCTCTCCCCGCGCTCCCCCTCGACGCCTTCCGCGAACTGGCTTCGCGCACGGCGGAGCGGGTCGTGTCGCCGAACCGCTGGTAGGGGGGCGGAACGCATGGAGTACGTCGCCATCGTCCAGGCCCGGATGGGTTCCACGCGTCTGCCGGGCAAGGTGCTTCTTCCCCTGGAGGGCAGACCGATTCTGGCGCATATCGTGGCGCGCCTCCGCCGCGTCGCCCGCATCCGGCGGGTCGTCGTCGCGACGTCCGTCTCGCCGGCGGACGACGCGATCGCGGACTGGGCGGCGGCGAGCGGAGTCGACTGCGTCCGGGGCAGCGAGACGGACGTCCTGGACCGGTTCCACCAGGTCTCCCTCGCCTTCCCCTGCGATGCCTATGTCCGCGCCACCGGCGACAATCCGATGATCGACCCGAGGCTCCTCGACGTCCTGCTCGACGACTTCGAGCGGCGCGGTCTCGACTACGTCGGTTCCACGGGCTACCCCCTCGGCACGTCGGCCGAGGTCTTCCGGCGCGCGGCGCTGGACGAGGCCTTCCGCAACGCGACCGAGCCCTACGAGTCCGAGCACGTCACGCCGTACATGTACCGCCGCATGACGAACTGGGCGAAACGCGCGAGCGACGTCGACCTGTCCGGCGTGCGCCTCACGGTGGACACACCGGAGGACTACGATCTGGCGCGTGCCGTTTTCGGCCGTTTCCGGGACCGGGTCGACGCCTTCACCTACGGGGAAGTCGTCGACTTCCTGGCCCACAACCCCGCCGTGGCGGATATCAATTCCGGCATCCGGCAGAAGAGACTGGGGGAATGACGCCATGAAGAAGGACCTCTTCGACCTCACGGGAAAGACCGCGATCGTGACCGGTGGAGCGGGCCATCTCGGCACCGCCCTGTGCGAAGGTCTCGCGCAGTACGGCGCTTCGGTGGTCGTCGCGTCGCGAGACGCCGCGAAGTGCGGTCGGCTCGCGGACCGCCTCCATGCGGAATACGGTAGGGAGACCCTGGCCGTGGGGTTCGACATGACCGACGCCGCCAGCGTGAAGTCCCTGATGACCCGGGTCCATGCCCGGTTCGGCCGCATCGACGTGCTGGTCAACAACGCCAACGCCTCCACGCCCGGCTACATCGAGGACGTCGACTACGAGACCTGGCAGCGCGGGCTGGACGGCTCGATCAGCGCCGTATACAAGTGCATCCGGGAGGCGCTCCCCTACATGGAGGCCCAGGGCGGCGGCCGGATCGTCAACATCGCTTCCATGTACGGGCTTATCGCTCCGAACCCGGGGATCTACGGCGGGCAGGTCAAGCTCAATTCCCCACCCAACTACGGAACCGGAAAGGCGGCCATCCTCCAGCTGACCCGGTACGTCGCGGCCTACTACGGCAGGAAGGGCGTCCTGGCCAACGCGGTCTGCCCGGGGTCCTTCCCGCAGCCGGCCACCCGGGAGAACCACGAGTTCATGCGGATGCTGTCGGACAAGGCCATGCTCGGGCGGACCGGCCTCCCCGAGGAGCTCAAGGGCATCGTCGTCTTCCTCGCCTCCGACGCCTCCAGCTACGTGACCGGCCAGGCCCTCAGCGTCGATGGCGGCGTCACGTCGTGGTGACCGCCGCATGAAAGTCCGCTTCGCCCGGATCGCCTTCCTCATCACGCTGATCACCCTGATCAGCAAGCTGCTCGGTTTCGCGCGCGACGTCGTCATGGCCGCGGTCTTCGGCGCGACGGACGTCACGGACGCCTTCGTCATGGCGACGTCCATCAACGGCGTCTTCTCGGTCATGCTGCTCGGAGCGCTCGGCACGACCTTCCTCCCGGTCTACTCCGAAACCATGGAGAAGAAGGACGAGGCTTCCCAGCGCTCCTTCCTGAACACGGTCTACACCGTCTCCTTCGCCGTTGCGGGGCTTCTCTGCCTCGTCGTGTTCCTCTTCCCCCGCTTCCTCGTCGGCGTCTTCGCGCCGGAGTTCAGTCCCGAGACCGCCGCCCTGACGGCGACGCTGCTCCGGATCCTCGTCCCGCTGATTCTCCTGACGCTGGCCGTGACCCTGGACACCGTCGTCCTCCAGGTCCACGGGAGCTTCCTCGCCGCCGTCGCCCTCGGCATCCCCTCCAACCTGATCACGATCGGGGGCATGCTGCTCCTGACGCGGGGGCTCGGCGTCTATTCCCTCGCCATCTCCACCTGCGTAGGCATCGCCTCCCAGGT
>CAXNDY010000172.1:0-3920 GCA_964201095.1 Saccharofermentanales bacterium | reverse complement strand
GCGAAGGCCGTTCCCGCCGCACCCGCCAAGGCGGCGATGCATGGCCTCGACTACGTCATCATGCTCGCCTTCGGCCGCCCCGCCGTGCCGCTCCACCGGACCTCCCCCGCCGAATTCAACCGGAGGAGTCTGGCGGAGATCGCCGACCTGCCTTCCCTGTCGGGGTTCACCGCCGCGGCAGGACTTCCGGACCCCACGGTCTGGCTCGAGCCGGTCCGCATCGCTCCCTCCGCGACGAATTCGCAGCCCTGGCGCTTCAGCGGGAGCGGCGAGTCCCTCCTCGTCGGCCGCGAGCGGCTCGGACTCCTGAAGGAGCCGTTCATGGGCCGAATGAACCAGGTGGACATCGGCATCGCCCTCTGCCACCTCGACCTCTCCCTCGCCCACCACGGAACGAGCGCGGTCTTCGATTTCACGAAGTCCCCTGCGCCCGATGGCACCGAGTCCATGGCGATCGTCAGGACCGGAAAGGAAGCGGCATGCTGACCCGAATCAATGAAAAGTCCGGACAGGACCTCTCCCAGCTCGGCTTCGGATTCATGAGACTTCCTTCCAAGACCGGCGCCGCAGACGAAGCCGCCGTGACCGCCCTCGTGCGCGAAGCCGTGGACGCCGGCGTCGACTACTTCGACACCGCCTTCGTCTATGGATCCGGAAAGAACGAGACCGACCTCGGCAAGGCCCTGACCGACGGATACCGCGCGCGGGTGAAGATCGCCACCAAGATGCCGCCCTACAAGGTGGGCAAGCTGGACGCCGCGAAGAAGATCTTCGCCACGCAGCTCGCGCGCCTGCAGACCGACTACATCGACTACTATCTCCTGCACATGATCATGGACAAACCCATGTTCGACCGCCTGGCAGCCCTCGGCGTGATGACCTGGCTCGAGGAACTGAAAGCCGCCGGAACCGTTCGCCACATCGGCTTCTCCTTCCATGGGAGCAAGGCCGACTTCGAAGAGCTCATTGTTGCGTACCCCTGGGACGTCGTCCAGATCCAGTACAACTACCTCGACGAGAACAACCAGGCCACGAAGTCCGGCCTGCAGCTCGCCGCCGGGCTCGGCATCCCCGTCATCGTCATGGAGCCCCTCCGCGGGGGGCAGCTCGTCGCGAACCTGCCGGACGAGGTGAAGAAGGCCTTCGCGGCCGCGCACCCATCGTGGACGCCGGTCGAATGGGCGTTGCGTTGGCTGTGGGACCAGCCCGAGGTCACCGTCGTGCTGTCCGGGATGTGCGACTCCGCGCAGCTCGAGGAGAACGTGCGCATCGCGCGCGACGCCCGCGCCGGATCCCTGACCGACGCCGACCGCGCCGTGTTCGAGGCGGTCAAGCGGATCCTGCTCGAGAAGACCAAGGTGCCCTGCACGGCCTGCGGCTACTGCATGCCCTGCCCTTTCGGCGTCGACATCCCCGGCTGCTTCTCCAACTTGAACGACAAGCACCGCAACGCCGGAGGCTCCTCTCCCTTCAAGTACGCGCAGAGTCTCGGGGCCATGTCAGCGCGCCCCGGCTTCGCGTCGAACTGCACCGAGTGCGGCAGGTGCGAACCCCACTGCCCGCAGAAGATCCGGATCATCTCCGAGCTGAAGGGCGTCGCGAAGGAGATGGAGGGACCGCTGTTCCTCCCTCTCGTGAGGCTCGCCCGGATGCTCATGAAGGTCAAGAAGCCGGTAAAAGGCAAATAAGGAGGAATCCCATGAAATCACTCGCCCGTTCCGAAAAGGGTCAACGCAAGGCCCGCGCATTCTGGCGCATCGTCCTCGTCGTCTCGCTCCTCCTCCTCGCATCCCCCGTGTCCGAGGACCGCCTCGTTCCGTTCGAAACCACGCTCGCGGCTGCGTTCGTCGGCCTTTTCTTCTTCATCATCGCCCTCGTCATGCTGTCGTTGTACAGGAAACGCTCGCGACTGCTGAAGTCCCTTCTGGACCCGGCTCAGGTCCTCGAGTCCTGGGACTCCCCCGACCGCTTCAAGGACAACCACGGCGACCCCATTCCCGCCGTCTTCGGCCGCACCGGACTCTTCTACGCCGGCCAACCCTACTGCATCCGCTCCTACGACTGCACCTTCGCCTCGGCCTCCGTCGAGAACGACGGCGGACCCGTCCTCCGGATCGTGTATACCGTTCCGAACAGCCGCAACGGCGCGGTCCGGCACAAGAGCACGCTCGACATCCCCGTGCCCGAAACCCGTATCGACGCCGCGAACCGCCTCGCTCAGTTCTACTCGGAGGCGAGCAGAAGATAGGAGGAACCCCGGACATGAAGCGCTATTTCATCAACCTGCTGTTTCTGCTCGTCGCCCTGATGCTCGTCGCCCGAGGCCTGGAGGACGTCGCTCTCTCCACGAGCGGGGAGAGCACGGAAGCCCGGATCACCTACGCCGAAAAGGCGGGATTCGGCCGCTTCAGCAGCCGGACCTACCGCGTCCACTACGAGTTCACGCTGCCGGACGGCTCTCTCCAGACCGGGGTCACCACGTACTCCCACAGCGGCGGCGAGCCTACGGGCTGGCTGGATGTGCGGTTCTTCTCCTTCCGACCGGGCTTCAACAAGCCCGACGGCGCTTCCATCCTCCTGTCCGCCGGTGCCTGGATCCTGGGAGGGCTGGGGCTGATCCTCTTCCAGCTCTTCCGGATCCGCAAGAAAAGCCGCGTATATGCCCGTGCGAAGCGGATCGCAGAAAGCGGCGCCCTCCATCCCGACGATTCCGGCACGTCGTCGCCCTCCCGGGGCTTTCTCTCCAGCCTCCTCGCCTTCCTCGTCCTCGTCGGGATCGGCGCCGGCATGACCTATTTCCTGTTCATCCAGCCGAACCAGCCCCCGAGCCCGTCCAAGGCCGAGGAGATCGTGTCCGCGGTGTACGGGAACACGCAGGGCAACGTCGCCAATGGCGGCATCGCCGTCCGGGAAGGGTCCACCGTCTACTTCGCGAATTTCGCCGACAACCAGCGGCTCTACCGTGTCCAGACCGACGGCAGCGCTCTCGAGCGGATGACGGACGAAAGCGTGAGCAACTTGAACTTCTACGACGGCTGGATCTACTTCTGCAACTTCGACGACGAGGACCGGATCTACCGCATCCGGCCCGACGGCACCGGGATGGCCCGCGTGTACAAGTGGAAATCCCAGGACGTCTCCCTTTCGGGGGGCTGGCTCTTCCTGTCGAACGGCAACGACCACGACCGCATCTACCGGGTCCGGGCCGACGGGAAGCTAGAACTCCAGCTCAACGGCGACGAGTCCGAGAACCTGAGCCTCGGCGGCGGCTGGATCTACTACGTCAACGCGACCGATGGGGACCGGCTCTACCGGATCCGGACGAACGGGACCGGGCGTGCGGCTGTCGGGGACACCGCCGTGTCGACCCTCATCGCCGACGAGACCGGCGTCTTCTACACGACCGCCGACGATGGAACCCTCTACCGGCTGGAGCACGATGCCACGACCCCCGTGAAGGCCCTCGACCAGGCGTTCGGCATGCCCAACATCCTCGACGGCAGGATCTACTACCAGATGGACGACGGAACCCTCGGCGTCATGAACACCGACGGAAGCGGAGCGGTCCAGGTCGCTTCCGTGCCTGCGGACTTCATCAGCCTCCTCGGCGACAAGGCGATGGTCGTCGACTTCATGGAATCCGATCTCAATTATCTCGTGGACCTCGCGACAGGAAGCTCCCTGCAGCTCGGCTAGGAAAGGCGGTCACCATGTCCACCCTCGGCACCCCTCCCGGCACGACCCTCGGCACCCCCCTCCGCATCCGGAACGCGACCGCGAAGAACCGGATCGTCCTGCCGCCCATGGTCGTCAACGGACTTCACCCCGACAACGAAGTCACGGATGCCACCCTCGCCCACTATGGCGCCTTCGCCGACGGCGGAGCGGGCGTCCTCATCCAGGAGGCCACCTGCGTCTCC
>CAXNDY010000171.1:0-3942 GCA_964201095.1 Saccharofermentanales bacterium | reverse complement strand
CCGCCGCGGCAGGCCTCCTGGACGCCGCCGCGTACGCCGCACTCATCGGGGCGAAGGAGTGATCCCCATGACGAAACCCGGATACGTCCCCTCGACCTCCGCCGAACGCGCCGCGATGCTGCGCGACGTCGGCCTCCCTCCCGACGCCGGCCTGTCGGCCTGCATCCCCGACGCGGTCCGCCTGCGCGGGTCCATCGGCCTTCCCGAACCCCTCGACGCGCTGTCCCTCTCGGTCCACATGCAGCGCCTGTCCGACCGCAACCTCGCGGCGGACCGCATGCCCTGCTTCCTCGGCGCGGGCGCCTACGACCACTTCGTCCCGGCCGCCGTCGACGCCCTGGTCTCGCGTCAGGAATTCGCGACCGCCTATACCCCCTACCAGCCGGAAATCAGCCAGGGAACGCTCCAGGCCATCTTCGAATACCAGAGCACGATCTGCGCCCTGACCGGTCTCGACGTCTCGAACTCCTCCATGTACGACGGAGCCACAGCCGCCGCGGAGGCCATGCTCATGGCCCACCACCACACCGGTCGAAGCCGCGTGCTCGCCGCCGCCTCCCTCCACCCCGACACCCGCCGCGTGCTCGCCACCTACGCCGCCTTCACGGGTCTCTCCGTCGAGTCCTGCGACGAGACCGGCGCCCCTCTCGCGCCCGGCGCTCCCCTCGACGACGTCGCGGCCGTCTTCGTCCAGAGCCCGGACTTCTTCGGCCGCATCCACGACCTCTCCGTGCCGGCCGCCTTCGCGCACTCCCTCGGCGCGCTTTCCATCGCCATCTGCGACCCCCTCTCCCTCGCGATCCTGCGCACGCCGGGCGAGTGCGGCGCCGACATCGCGGTCGGCGAGACCCAGCCGCTGGGTCAGCGCCTCTCCTTCGGCGGTCCCTGGGCCGGCTACCTCACGGTCCGCGAAGCGCTGCTCCGCCGCATGCCCGGCCGCATCGCCGGCGAGACCGTCGACCGGCAGGGACGTCGCGGTTTCGTCCTGACGCTCCAGGCCCGGGAACAGCACATCCGCCGCGAGAAGGCCACCTCCAACCTCTGCACGAACCAGGCCCTGTGCGCGCTCGCGGCCACCATCCACTGCGCCCTCGCCGGCCCGGGGGGTCTCGCCGAAGCGGCGCGCCAATGCGTCTCGAAGGCGGACTACCTGCGGTCGAGCCTCGCGTCGACCGGCGTCTTCGAGCCCCTCCACGCCGGACCCCTGTTCCGCGAGTGCGCCGTCCGTGTCCGAGGCGACGGGAGCGGCAGCGGGGTCGCGGACGTCGCGGCCCTGAACCGCGCGCTCCTTGCGCAGGGCATGGTCGGCGGCCTCGATCTCGGTACCGTCGACGAAGGATTCGACGGCTGCTGGCTGGTCGCCGTCACCGAGAAGCGCACGCGCGCCGAGATCGACGCCTTCGTCGACGCCTCGGCCGCCTTCGTGAAGGGGGTGGCGCGATGAACACGCCGACGAAGTCGGGCGAGAAGACGCTCCTCATCTTCGAACGCGGCGCGCCCGGACGCGGAACGCGGCTCTACCCCGAATGCGACGTCCCGGACTGCCCGGTCGACCCCGCGCTGCTGCGCACGACCCCGCCCGCGCTTGCGGAAGTCTCCGAAGTCGAGGCCGTCCGGCACTACACGTGGCTGTCGACCCGCAACTTCGGCGTCGAGACCGGTTTCTACCCCCTCGGCTCCTGCACCATGAAATACAACCCCAAGGAGAACGAGGCCTTCGCGCGACTTCCCGGATTCGCCGGCGTCCACCCGCTGCAGGACCCCGCGACCGCGCAGGGGTGCCTCGCCCTGATGCACGACCTCGCCGATTGGCTGTCCCGGATCTGCGGCATGGCGGCCTTCACCCTCCAGCCCGCCGCCGGCGCCCATGGCGAGCTCACCGGCCTCCTGTGCATCCGCGCCTACCACCGGAGCCGCGGCGACACGAAACGCACCGTGGTGCTGGTCCCCGACTCCGCCCACGGCACCAACCCCGCGTCCGCCGCGGTGGCCGGGCTCGCGGTGCGCGAAGTGCCGTCCGGCCCCGACGGGATGGTCGACCTCGACGCCCTCGACCGGCTTCTCGGGGACGACGTCGCCGCCCTGATGCTGACCAACCCCAACACGCTCGGCCTCTTCGAGAAGGACATCGTCGGGATCGCCCGCCGCGTGCACGCCGCCGGAGGCCTCCTCTACTACGACGGCGCCAACGCCAACGCCATCCTCATGCAGTCGCGGCCCGGCGACATGGGCTTCGACGTGGTCCACCTGAACCTGCACAAGACGTTCTCCACGCCGCATGGCGGAGGCGGCCCCGGCGCCGGTCCCGTCGGCGTCTCCGAGCGGCTGGTCCCCTTCCTTCCCTCTCCCGTCGTCGGGAAGGGTGTCGACGGCACCTACCGCATGGTCAACGCCGGTCCGCTGTCCATCGGCTCCGTCCGGTCCTTCTACGGGAACTTCGGCATCCTCGTGCGCGCATACGCGTACATCCTCAGGAATGGGGAGGCCGGACTCGCCGAGGTCTCCGAGGCCGCGACCGCGAACGCCTCCTATCTGCGCGAGCGCCTGCGCGGAACCTTCCAGACGGCCTACGACGCGCCCTCCCTGCACGAGTTCGTGCTCACGGGCACGCCGCAGAAGGAAGCGGGGTGTTCGACCCTCGACATGGCCAAGAGGCTGATCGACTACGGATACCATCCACCGACGGTCTACTTCCCGCTGGTCGTCAAGGAAGCCATGATGATCGAGCCCACGGAGACCGAGACGCGCGAGACGCTGGACGCCTTCGCCGACGCGCTGCTGCGCATCGCCGGGGAGGTGCGCACGGATCCGGACCTCCTGCACGATGCGCCGCACGACACGCCCGTCACGCGGCTCGACGAGCTGCGCGCGGCGCGCACGCCGGTGCTGCGCTGGACGGCGCCGGGCGGGTGAGGCCGGAGCGTGGGGCGAGGCCGATGCGGCTCCTTTGGGAACAAAGGCTAGGGCACCGTCGATACGCCGCCGCCCGCGGTCTTCATGTACTGCTTGATGTTGTCGGTCATCTTCATCGTGTCGCCTTCGAAGATCCAGATGGCGTCCATGCCCGGGATGCTCTCGACCAGCGCGCGGCCCTCTTCGTAGGGAAGCAGGAAGACCGTCGTGGACATGAAGTCGGCGATCCCGCTGTCGGGGTAGCTGATCGCCACCGCACGGAAATAGCGCGCGGGCATGAGCGTCACCGGATCGATCAGGTGGCAGTACCGGGTGTCGCCGACCGTATAATAGCGTTGATAGTCGCCGCTGGTCACGAAGGACATGTCGTGCAGATAGACGATGTCGAGCGATTCGGACGAATTGCCCACGCTCGCATCGGCGTCCGGGTCCTGGATGCCGACGCCCCACCGTTGGCGCAGACCATCCGCCGGACGGCCGATCAGGCGGATGTTGCCGCCGCCGTCGACGATGCAGGAAGTGAAGCCTGCTGCCTGCAGTTCCTTCGCGACGATCTCGCACGCATACCCTTTGGCGACGGCGCCGAGGTCGAGGGCCATCCCCTTCTCCTGGAGAAAGATCGTTCCGGCCTTCTCGTCGACGATCACCTTGGAGAGGTCGCAGTGAAGCGCGGCCTCCTCGAGTTCCGCCGCCGGCGGTACCTGGGCCAGCGCCGCATCCGCGATCGCCATGTCCCTGTACTTCTTCCACACGGCGACCACGGGTCCGATCGCGATGTTGCATTTGCCGCCCGTCTTCCCGTACCATTCGATGGAGAGCTTCACGAGGTCGAGCAGGTCCTTGCCGACCTTGACCGGGGCGATCCCCGCGTTGTCGTTGATGGTCTTCACGTTGGCGAATCCATCGTACGTGTGGTAGACGTCGAAGATCTCGTTGAGCTGTCGGAAGCGGTCTTCGCCTTTCTTGGTATAGGAATCGAAGCGGGCCTGCGAGCGCTCGTAGCCGACGAACTGGATCATCGTGTCGAAC
>CAXNDY010000170.1:0-3946 GCA_964201095.1 Saccharofermentanales bacterium | reverse complement strand
CGGTAGTCGTACGCATACATCAGCTTCGTGGCCTCGTCGCGGAAACGCGCTCCCGAGAACTCGTCCGCGGTGTCGCGCACCTTGCCGCCGAACGACTCGAGGTCGAGGACGCGGTCATACCCTTCGCGGCACTCGATGTAGTGGGAGATCGCGTTGTTGTAGCCATCCTGGTCGTCCAGCATGGCCGCCGTCAGTTCCTCGGGCGAAACCGTCGAGCCGGGATTCGTCGCGCAGTTCTCCCAGTGGTCGCAGCCGCTGCCGGCCGCGCCGCTCCGCACGGTCGCGCCCTTCTCGACCAGGACGACGTCCGCTCCCTTCCGGGCCGCCGCGATCGCGGCCCAGCAGCCCGCGATGCCGCCGCCGAGGACGAGCACGTCGCAGGAGACCTCGTCCCGGATGCCGGTTTCGTTCGCATAGGGCCATCTCACGAGTCGATCTCCTCGCCGAGGAGCGCCGTCAGCAGGCGGATCCCCGCCTCCACGTCGTCCAGGTCCACCATGCAGCCGGGGCCGTGCGTGTAGCGGGTCACGACGGAGAGGGCGCCCACGCGGATGCCCTCGCCGGCCAGGTTGATGGCGCTCGCGTCGCACCCACCGACATAGAGGACCTCCTTCTGGCACGGGATCGACTCCCGCGCGCAGAGGTCGAGCATCTTGCGGACGATGCGCTCGTCGCAGATCACCGACGTGTCGGAGATCTTGACCGCGATGCCGCCGCCCTGGCGGTTGCTCCCCTCGAGGTCACCGGGACGGTCGTGGTGCGGCGTGACGTCGACGGCGATGCCGATCTCCGGAAGGATGCGGGCCGCGGCCACCCTGGCCCCGCGGCAGCCGACCTCCTCCTGCACCGAGAAGACGTAATACACGTCGTGGTAGGGCCGCGGCACGCGCTTCATGGCCTCGATCATCATGTGGCAGCCGACGCGGTCGTCCACGGCCTTGGACAGCACCGTGCGGCCGACGAGTTCCGTGAATTCACCCACGTAGCAGGCGACGTCGCCGACGTCCGCATGCTTCAGGGCCTCCTCCTTCGAATTCGCGCCGATATCGACGTACAGGTCCGTGAAGTCCTTGCCCAGCTTGTCCGCCGGGATGCGGCTCGAGACGACGCCGGTCGTGCCGTTGCGGAAGCGGATGCGGGAGCCGTAGGCGATGTGCAGGAAGGAGTGACCCAGCGTCTTGATCATGAGCAGGCCGTTGTCCATCACCTTGATGACCTGGAACCCGATCTCGTCCATGTGCGCGGACAGCATGACGCGCTTCCTGAGCGCGCCGCAGCCCTTCCGGAGGGCGATCAGGTTGCCGATGCCGTCGACCACGATCTCGTCGACGTCGTCCCGGATCTCCCGGGCGATCGCTTCGCGCACCTCCGTCTCGTACCCGGAGACGCCGTGCAACTGGGTCAGGTCTTCGAACCGCATGGAAAGTCCTCCTCTTGAGCGATCGCGGGCAAGCACCGGTTCCAGTGTAGCACAACGGAACGGGTGGCCCGTACCCCTTGTCTATATGCAGAATGCCGCGTAGAGCGGAACGCTTCGGATGCCGTTTTCGAACCCGAAATTCTTCATCGAGATGCGGATGCACACTTCTGGAGCGTACTTCTCCCGATAGACGGAGAGGCTGCGCGACTTCGTCCGAAGGCCGGACCTGACCTCGACAGGGATGACGAGGCTTTCCTTCTGGATCAGGAAGTCGATTTCCGCTGTATTGTCCTGCTGCCAGTAGAACAAGGGGTAGCCGTTCGTGGCCAGCGCCACGGCGACGTAGTTCTCTGCAATCGCCCCGATGAACGGGCTGTTCGACTCCAGATCCGAAAGGACCGTGCTCTGGGCCATCCCGGACTTCATGACGAGCAAGCCGACATCGGCCATGTACAGCTTGAAGCTTGGCATTTCCGCATACGCGGAGACCGGCATGAGCCCTTGGACGGTCTTGCCGCATTTCAGGACGACGCCGGCATTCCCCCGACTACGAGATAGCGTCTGTAGAGTTCGAGCAGTTCCCCACGCAACGCCGGCGGCATCGGTGCATCAGCATCGAAGCACCTGCGGATTTCAGTGCCTAGGGACTCTCGACCCAGAGCCCAAAGAAACTCTTCGAAGTCGAGAGGATATAGCGTCAGGCTATCCACCTTCCCGACCGGGAAGGATTATTTCTCGCGGTTGATGGCGACTCCGAGCAGGGAACCTGCTGCGACGACATGGTATTCGGGAACCTGTTCCTGAAAATACTTGAGAGAGGTCAGGGCACGTTCGCAGGAATGGATTTCGTCCAGAACGACCAGCGTCTCTCCCGGGAGTATCCGCTCGCCGAAATGACTCTCGAGGTCATCCTCGAAGAGCGATGCAACCCGTCGATTCGTCTCCAGATTCACGTAGACGACATTCCGGAAGCATTCTGCACCGAACCGACGCACCAGCCAGGTCTTCCCGACCTGACGTGCGCCCTGCAGGATCAGTAGACCAGAACGATGTTCAAGTCAAGAGAAGTAAGAATTTCAATATTTATCCCGACTTATATGCCAAAGAAGAAGCCCGCTCATCGTTCGACGCGCGGGCTTCCCTTCCTGACTCGACCTAAGTCTCTCTACACCCGGATGATCTTGATCTCGGCGAAGTTCAGGCTTCCGACCAGCTTGACCCTGGCGTCGCTGGGGGTGGTCTCCGGGCCCTGGTCGTTGACGGCGGCCGCGAAGGAGCTGATGTGGTTCTCGACGGCCCAGCTCTTCGGAACCATGAGCGAAATGCCGCAGAAGCTGCTGTTGACCTGGATGGTCAGTCCCTCTGGGTCCACCTTGCATTGGTCGAAGTACGCCTTGACCTCGCCGAAGCTGACGTTCAAGGAGACCTTCTTCAGGTTGTCTGCATGGATGTACTTGGTCTGCTCGCCGAAGTTGCAGTCGATGGAGGTGGACTCGCCGGCGTCCAGCGTCTCCACCTTCACGTCCTTGTCCGAGCTGCCGCAGTCCTTGCAGTCGTCGTCATCGTCGTCGTCGTGGCGGTGCACCCGGAACTGGAAATCGTTCTTCCTGTGGAAGAGGACGGAAAGTCCGATCCCAAGGAGCGCGCCGGCGCCCAGCAGCGGCCAGAGCTGCACGTCCGGGAATCCGAGCTGGTCCTTCCAGAGATAGGCCATTCCGGCCAGGGGGAGGACCGTGAAGAAGTAGCGGAGCTTGACGAGGCTCGACAGGGCGACGCCCAGCAGCAGAAGGCTTCCGACGATCTTGTAGGGGTTGGTGTCGACGCCGATGCCGAGCGCGGAGAGCAGAAGCAGGACGCCTCCGCCCAGGATCAGGATGGCCCAGAAGATACGGCTGGCCATGGTGTTCTTCGATTTCATCTTTCTTTCCTCACTTTCGATTCATGTGTCCATTCAATTCATGTTCCCGTTCAAAGGATCCGGGACATCCGGTTGCGCAGGTCCTCGACACGGCCGTCCAATACGTCGATGGTCCAGAACGGCGACGGGGTCTCCCATTCACGCGTTTTCATACAGGTACCTCTCTTTCATCTTCCGGAACAGTTCGTTGCCGAACATCCTCGAGCCGTAGACCTCCTTGTGGGTCTGGCGGAACGAGACCTGGCTGACGCCGGTCAGTCCCTTCTGGATCGAGTACACGTGGAGGATGCTCACGATGGCCGACCGCGACACCCGGACGAAATAGCCGGGGAGAGCGGTCTCGAGTTCGTACAGTCTCGCGTGGACCTCGAAGGCGTCGCTGGCGGTGTGGGCGAAGACGCGGTCGGAGTCGGTCTCGAAGAACAGGATCTCCTTCAGGGAGAGGTAGACCTCGCGGTCGCCCTTGAAGAAGGAGGGAGCCTGGCCCGAGTCGGGGTCCTGTCGGATCCTGCGGACCAGGGCGTCGACTTCGGGCGTGGTCTCCCTGCAGAAGATGACCACTTCCTCCGGTCTGTCGTCCCCAACCCGTTCGATCCGTACGCGCATCG
>CAXNDY010000169.1:0-3980 GCA_964201095.1 Saccharofermentanales bacterium | reverse complement strand
ACGATGACGACGCCGACCGCGACCGCAGCCCCAGCCCCAGCCCAAGCCCCAACCCCGACTCTCCATCGCTTCATCATCAACCCCACCGCCGGAAAGCATCGTTCCGAAGCCGTCGAACGCGCCATCGAGGCTCGTTTCGCGACGATGGGGGGCTCCCGCGCCTATGAGATCCACCGCACCGAACGTCCCGGACACGCGATCGAGATCGCCCGCGCGATCGGAGAACGGGATGGAACCGCGGCCGTCGTCTTCGCCTGCGGGGGAGACGGAACCGTCAACGAAGTCGTCAACGGACTGGCCGGCACCGGCGCTGCACTGGGCGTGCTGCCCTGCGGCACGGGCAACGATTTCGTCCGCACCGTCTATGGAACGCGCGACATCGACGGCATCCTGGCGCGCATCGACACCCCGGTCTACCGCTACATCGATGCCGCGCGCTTCAACGACCAGCTGTTCGTGAACGTCGCATCCCTCGGCTTCGACACCATCGTCGGCCTGAAGGCCAAGGCGATGGTCGCCAGGGCTCCCTGGATCGGCGGAGTCTCCTACGGCATCGCCGCCGTCGCAGGTCTGACCGGCCAGCACAGCTTTCCCATGGAACTCGACATCGAAGTGGACTCGGGCGACGGCACGACGACCCGGGTGCTGCGGACCGAGCCCTTCACCCTCATGGCCGTATGCAACGGCGCCTATTACGGAGGCGGATTCCACCCGGCTCCCGTGGCGGATGCCGCGGACGGACTGCTCGACATCTGCGTGGTCCGCAAGCTGGGCGCGATGAAGATCCTATCCCTCATTCCGAAGTACGCTGCGGGCACCCATATGGAGAACCCGGCCGTCACCATGTACAAGGTACGGAAAGGCGTCATCCGCAAGGTCGGGGACAAACTGGCCGTCAACTGCGATGGGGAGAGTTCCTATGAGGACGCGATCCATTTCGAGGTGCTTCCGGGTTCGATCCGTCTCGCCGTATTCTAGAAAGCGCGACCCCGATCAGTTCATGTAGGCGAATTTCCTTCCACGCATCTCGACCATCCATTCGGTCAGGCGTGCGGTCATCTCCTTCGCGTCCTTGAAGTCGCAGGGGTTCATGGGCTTCCCGAAGGCGATGCGCAGTTTCATTCTGCGGACCCGCTTGAAATCGAAGGTCTTCGGCAGTTTCATGTGCCGGTTGAAGATCCGAAAGGCCCCGTCGACGAAGACGGGAAGGATGGGGGCGCCGCTCTTGATGGAGAGATAGGCGGCTCCGTCCTTGAATTCGCCCAGCTCGCCGTCCGAGGAGCGCGTGCCCTCCGGGTGGAGCAGGACGATCTCGCCCTTCTCGAGCTGCTGCTTGGCGAGGATCAGGGCGCGGACGGGGTTGCCGAGCCGGTCCACGGGGATGCCGCGGCCGACGCGGAGAATCAGCTGGCCGAACGTACCGTGGCTCGTGATGAGCTCCTGGGCGGCCATGCTGCACATTTTCCTGAACTGCCCCTTCCTCAGGTAGGAGGCGACCCACATGCCGTCGAGATAGGTCTCGTGGTTGGGCGCGATGACGAAAGGCGGCTTTTCCGGTATGTTCTCGAGTCCCGTGGCCTCCATGTCGAGCAGCAGGCGGGACATGCCGACGGCTGCATAGAACGCGGCATTCCCGAGGACGCCCCGCGACACCGGATACTTAGAAAAGAGACCCGTGGAAGGTCTCTTGAAGATCGTTCCCCTGGGTGTGGCGCTGGAGAGATGCATCTTGGTCAATTCGTCCGCCTCCGATTCGTTGGATTCTTGCAGGATACCATAGGCGATGGTAGAATGCGATTGTTCGTCTATCAAATATTCTGACCGTCCAAACAGTTGAATCCGAACGGAGGGGTAGAAAATGCAGACCGTCAAGGGCAAGCGCTATTTCCAGGGCCGCCGATTCGATACGTTGATCCAGATGCTCCGCCAGTCCGTCGAACTCTGGGGGGACAAGGACGCCTACATGTTCCGCCGCAGTCCCGACGGCCCCGTCGAGTCGCGAACCTATCGCCGCTTCCTCACCGATATCGAGGCCCTGGGCACCGGGCTGGTCGACCTGGGCCTTCAGGGAAGCCGCATCGCCGTCATCGGCGAGAACCGCTACGAATGGGCCGTCTCGCACTCCGCCGTCGTCAACGGCGTCGGCGTTTCCGTGCCGCTCGACCGCATGCTTCCGGAGAACGAAGTCGCGAATCTGCTGGTCCGCGGCGATGCGGAAGCCATTCTCTACGCGCCCTCCTTCCACGACATGATGCTGTCGATCGCCCAGCAGAACCAGCGGATCCGCTTCTTCCTCTGCATGGACGGATCCGCCGTGGCCGACCGCCTGCCGGAGGCCGACGGACGCTTCGGGTCCTTCCAGGACGTCCTCTCCGCCGGAGCGGTTTCGCTCGCCGGCGGCAACCGTGCCTTCGTCGACGCGACGATCGACCCCGACGTCATGTGCGCCCTGCTCTTCACCTCCGGCACGACCGCGATGTCCAAGGGCGTCATGCAGAGCCAGCGCAACGTCTGCAGCAACGTCTACAGCGTCTCCGGCGTCATCCTGATCGAGCCCGGCGAGCGTGCCCTCTCTGTCCTGCCGCTTCACCACACGTTCGAGAACACGGTCGGAATGAACATGATGCTCTACTACGGCGTCTGCATCTGCTTCACGGACGGCCTGCGGTACTTCGCGAAGAACCTGGCGGAATGGAAGATCCAGATCCTCCTGGCCGTGCCGCTTCTGTACGAGAACATCTACCACAAGCTGATGGACGGCATCAAGAAGAGCGGCAAGGAGAAGCTGGTCGGCATCCTCCGCAAGGTCACCCGGTTCCTCCGCATCTTCGGCATCGATGTCCGCCGCAAGATCTTCCACTCGGTGCTCGAAGGCCTCGGCGGCAACATGCGCCTCTGCGTCAGCGGCGCCGCTCCGATCGACGCTCGGATCATCCGTGCGCTCGACGATTTCGGCATCCTCTTCCTCCAGGGATACGGCCTGACGGAGACCTCGCCGGTCGCCACGGCCTGCAACGAGAAGGTCAACATCCTCGGCAGCATCGGCCACCCCGTATCCGAGGTCGAAGTCGCCATCGACACCGATAGCGACGAGCCCGGCGCCATCGGGGAGATCCTGGTTCGCGGACCGAACGTCATGCTCGGATACTACGAGAACCCGGAGGCCTCCGCGGAGGTGCTGATGCCGGATGGCTGGCTGCGCACCGGCGACATGGGATGCTTCGACAAGCACGGTTGCATCTACGTCACAGGTCGCATCAAGTCCATGATCGTCATGGCGAATGGCAAGAAGGCCTTCCCCGAGGAAATCGAGGCGCTGCTCAACCGCATCGAGGGCGTCAAGGAATCCCTGGCCTGGGGTGAGAAGGACGCGACCGGGGGCATCGATATCTGCGCGCGGTTGGTCGTCGATGCAGAAAAGCTCGCGGTCCTGGCCGCTTCCGAAGATGGAAAGGTCCAGATCGACTGGCTGTGGGAGCAGGTCCGCGGCGTGAACGCCGAGATGCCGGGCTATCGTTCCATCAAGTACCTGCTGGTCGGCACGAAGGACCTGATCAAGACCACCACCCTCAAGATCAAGCGCCCGTCCGAGGCGGAGAGGATGAAGAAGCTGCTCGCGACGCACGGACTCACGGTCCGCGCCCTGTCCGGAAAGAACATCGACGCCCTGCTCGACTGATGCGACGGGATTGACGAAACCGATCGGGAACGGAAGCGGAATACCGCTTCCGTTCCTCCGTGCAGAAGACTATATTGAAATGCAGGGCCAGGCGACCGACGGTCGCACGATAGTCCTCAGGGGGGTTCCGCCATGACCGCATCTCTCGCCATGAGCGCTTCGCCGAACTTCTTCCAGAGTCTCCTCGACCACGCCGTCAACCTCACCCAGTTCTCCGGCAGCTTCGTGATGGACATCCTCTACCTCGCCCTTTTCCTCGGCGTCGCGATCCTGGTCAAGAAAGGACTGCCCTTCCTGGACC
>CAXNDY010000168.1:0-4036 GCA_964201095.1 Saccharofermentanales bacterium | reverse complement strand
ACGGAGCGGAGCAGGGCGCATCTGGGGCGCCGTCCCGGAGGGAATCGTGACGAACTGCGTCGCGTCTGTTCCCGAGACGATGTGGCGCGGACTCCCCGTGGAGGACCCGGTCGTGGCGTCGGCCGCCTTCTCGCTCCTGATCGAAGGGAAGGAGGCCTGCGCCATCGGACCGGGAATCGGTCGCGGGCCGCTCTCCTTCGCTCTCGTCGAAGCGGCGCTCTCCTCGCCCGCATCGGTCGTGCTCGACGCCGACGCCCTGCGGTGCCTCGCCGCGGAACCCGGACGCCTGCTTCCGCTCCTCGCGGCCCGCATCGGGCGCGGCTGGCCCCCGGCGGTCCTCACCCCGCACGGCGCCGAATTCGAAGCGCTCGCCGACGCCGTTGGCCTCTCCGTCGTGGGTCTGCCTCCGCTGCCCGCCGCCCGCGTGCTCGCGCATCGGCTCGGCTGCGTCGTCGTCCGCAAGGGCCACGGTACGGTCGTCGCCGCGCCGGACGGCCGCGCCTTCCTCAACACCACGGGCGGCGACGGCCTCGCCAAGGGGGGATCCGGCGACCTGCTCTGCGGGCTTGCGGCTGGCTTCCTCGCCCAGGGACTCCCCCCACTGGAAGCCGCCGCCTGCGCGGCGCACCTGCACGGCCTCGCCGGCGACCTCGCCCAGGCCCGTCTCGGTGCGCGCGCCATGCTCCCGAGAGACCTGCTCGACGATCTGCCCACGGCCTACCGGCGATGCGGATGGGATCGGCCGGGATGAGCCGCAGACCGGACCCCGCCGCCGCTCGACGATGCCGAAGAGAGGAGACCTTCATGCTCGAGACCCTGCTGAACCGCTCGTGGGCCGAAGTCGACCTGGACGCCGTCGCCGCGAATGCCCGCGCGATCCGCGCCTGCGTTCGCCGCGGCGCCGAGGTCATGGGGGTCGTGAAGGCCGACGCCTACGGACATGGTGTGGACGAGGTCGTCCCGGTGCTGTTGGCGAACGGCGTCTCCCGCCTTGCCGTTTCCATGCTGGACGAAGCCCTCCAGCTGCGCCGCAAGGGCATCGAGGCGCCCGTCCTCGTGCTGGGCTACACCGACCCGCGCCGCGCCGACGAGATCCTGCGCCACCGCGTCACCCAGACGGTCTTCAGCCTCGACCTCGCCCAGGCCCTGTCCGACGCCGCGGTCCGCCAGGATGCCGAAGCCCGCGTGCACGTCAAGGTCGACACCGGCATGGGTCGCGTGGGATTCCAGGCCGGATTCGATGCGGTCAAGTCGGTGCTCGCCATCTCCGCACTGCCCCGCATGGTCGTCGAAGGGTTGTATACCCACTTCGCCTCCGCCGACGAGGAGGACCCGGCCTTCACACTCGCGCAGTTCGAACGCTTCCGCGGCATCGCCTCCGAACTCGGCCGCATCGGCATCCACGTCCCCCTCCAGCACGCCTGCAACAGCGCCGCCCTCGCGCGGTTCCCATCGATGCACCTCGACCTCGTGCGCCCCGGCCTCGCGCTGTACGGCCTCGCCCCGAAGGGCTGCCCCGGCTTCGGCCCCGGCGGCCTCGCGCTATCTCCCGCGATGTCCCTCAAGTCCAACCTCGTCCTCGTGAAGGATGTCGAACCCGGGACCTCCGTCAGCTACGGCCGCCGCTTCGTCGCCGCACGTCCGACCCGCATCGGCACCATCCCCATCGGCTACGCGGACGGCTACACGCGCGCCCTCGGGGGGGTCGCCGACGTCCTGGTCCGAGGACGCCGCGCACCCGTCGTGGGTCGCGTCTGCATGGATACCTGCATGACGGACCTCACCGACTTCCCGGAACCCCCGGAGACCGGCGACGAGGTCGTCCTCTTCGGCCGCCAGGGGTCGCAGTCCATTTCCGCCGATGAGATCGCCGACCTCACCGGCACCATCTCCTACGAAGTCGTCTGCCTGGTCGGCAAGCGCGTCCCGCGCGCCTACTTCCAGGACGGCACCTTGAAGTGCATCCGCAGCCAGCTCGTCTGACATCCTGGAAGGAGAACCCCGCCATGATCGTACCCACAGCCCTTGTGATGCCCGTTGCGCTCGTCCTGTTCCTCGCCACCTACGTCTTCCTGCTCGTCCTGCCCAAGATCCGCGCCTACATCGCCCTCTCTTCCGCAGCCCTCTTCGTCGTCCTCGGCATCCTGCCGCTGGACAAGGTGTTCTTCTCGGTGGAGTGGAACGTCATCCTGATGATCGCCGGCACCATGGGCATCGTCTACCTGTTCATCGAGTCGCGCATGCCCGCGAAGCTGGCCGACCTCATCATCGACAAGATGCCCGACGTCCGATGGGCCATCATCGCCCTCGCCCTCTTCGCCGGCATCATCTCCGCCTTCGTCGACAACGTCGCGACGGTCCTCATGGTCGCCCCCGTGGCCCTCACCATCTCGAAGAAGCTCGGCATCTCGCCGGTCCCGTCCATCATCGCCATCGCCATCTCCTCGAATCTCCAGGGCGCGGCGACGTTGGTGGGCGACACCACCTCGATCCTCCTCGGCAACTACGCCCGCCTCGATTTCCTGGACTTCTTCTTCCTGAACGGGAAATTCGGCATGTTCTGGATCGTCGAATGCGGCGCGCTCGTCTCCACGGTCGTCCTTCTCTGGCTGTTCCGCAAGGACCGACAGCCCATCCGGATGACCGAAAAGACCCAGGTGCAGGACTACTTCCCCACGGTGCTACTCGTCGGCACCGTCCTTCTGCTGATCCTGGCCTCCTTCATCCCGGAAGGCGCGAAGCCCGCCATCACCAACGGTCTGATCTGCACCGGCGTCTTCCTGATCGGCCTGGTCCGCGAGTTCCTCAAATCCGGCGACCACAAGGTCTTCTACAAGTCGATCCTCGAGATCGACTTCTTCACCCTGCTTCTGCTCGCCGGTCTGTTCATCGTCATCGGAGGCATCAAGGAGGCCGGCGTCGTCGACGCGATCAGCGGGCTCTTCGTGTCGATCGGCAGCGGCAACCTCTTCGTCATCTACACGCTCATCGTCTGGGCCTCGGTCCTCCTGTCCGCCTTCATCGACAACATCCCCTACGTCGCGGCGATGCTGCCCGTGGCTTCGGGCATCGCGGCCTCCCTGAGCGGCGGGGACCCGGAGCTCGCCGCCTCGGCTTCCCTCGTCCTCTACTTCGGCCTGCTGGTCGGCGCGACGCTGGGCGGAAACCTGACCCCCATCGGCGCCTCCGCCAACATCGCCGGGCTCGGCATCCTGCGCAAGGAAGGGTACGAGGTCAAGGCCGGGACGTTCATGAGGATCTCCGTTCCCTTCACGCTCGCCGCCGTCGTCACCGGCTACCTCCTCGTCTGGCTCCTCTGGAAGCCCTAGCGCATTCCCCCGCGGAATGCCCAGGTCCCGCCGCCGGATCCCGCTGGACGCCCGCGCCGCTCTCGTGCTATATTCGGTCCAGACACACGCACCTACCATTCGCAATGACTCCGGGGCAGGGTGAGAATCCCTACCGGCGGTGAAGCGGACCGACGAAGGTCCGACAAGCCCGCGAGCCGCAAGGCAGACAAGGTTCGAATCCTTGGCCGACTGTAAGTCCCCGTCTCAGGACGGGGCCGAGTCAGGATGGAAGGAGAGACGGCGGAATCCGCGCGAAGCAGCGTTCTTCGCGGTTCCAGCGTCCATCGTTCGTCAAAGGGCCGCCCCGGCGTGGGCGGTCCTTTTTCTCGACTTCCTCGGCGCGATCGCCGCAGGATCGGGGAGGGGACCTCCGGAACCGACCAGGAGGAGAGACGATCATGAAAGCAGGCAAGGTTTCCATTCAGCTCATCACGCGGGTCGGCGTGCTGGCCGCCATGGCCATCGCCCTGAGCTTCCTCGAGAGCAATCTCATCATCCCGATGCTGCCCTTCTTCCCCAACTTCCTCAAGCTCGACATCGGCGACCTGCCGGCCTTGCTCGCCGCCTTCGCCTTCGGCCCCCTGGCGGGCGTCCTGGTCGAGGTGCTGAAGAACGCCGTCCACCTGTTCGGCTCCCAGACCTCGGGCGTCGGTGAACTCGCCAACATGATCATCGGTTCGTCCTTC
>CAXNDY010000167.1:0-4042 GCA_964201095.1 Saccharofermentanales bacterium | reverse complement strand
GGCGATCGCTTCGTTGCCGAGCATGATGCTTCGCATGGTCCTGTCTCCGCTCTGGTCCGCATGGAGGCTGTCCGCCCGCGTCCGCAAATATTATACACCAGGCTCCATTCAAGTTGACACTCCGGAAGTCCATGGATATAATCAGACGTGCCTCGAGGGTAATCCTCTGGACAAAGCCACGTGCGGTCGTGGCGGAACTGGCAGACGCGCACGTTTGAGGGGCGTGTGGGTAACCCCGTACGGGTTCGAGTCCCGTCGACCGCACCATGAAGAAGGCCCGTCGGAAACGACGGGCCTTCTGACTTTTCTTTCCGACTCCTCGACGCGTACCGGTTCAAGGGCAGATCCGGCGCAGGGGCTTCCCGTCGGCTTCCAGTCTTGCCCGGCGCAACGCCCGGTCGAAGGTGGCCACGATCTCCCTCGGTCCTTCGACGGTCCGTCCGAAGGCGTCCCTTCCCTCCACGAGGAAACGTCGGAACGAGATCCGGTCCCCTTCCGCCTCCAGCGTTTCGTAGTGTCCTGTACGTAGGACCGGCGTCGCCGCACGGAGACTCCCCAGATCGCGGAAGACCGCAAGAAGATCCTGGTCCTCGCGTCCCCACGGATAGGTCCTCCGGTTGAACGGGTCCCGGAAGCCCTCCATCCCCGCCTCGTCTCCGTAATAGATGGAAGGCGCGCCCGGATACGTCATCTGGAAGGCGACCGCCAGACGAAGACGTTCACGGGCCAATTCCCTCCGTTCCTCCGACAGACGGACGACAGCCTGGGCAGTCCTGTCTCCCGGGTCCGGAAGCCCGGAGAGGGCCGTCAGCGCACGGGTGACGTCATGACTGCCGAGCAGCGTCATGGCGGCGTGGAAACTGTCGGCCGGGTAGTTCTCGCGAATGGATTCGAGGCGTCTGTCCATCGCGGCCGCATCGAAACCGTCGGTCAGCCAGCCCAGCAGCGCCTCTCGGAAGGGATAGCCCATCACGGAATCATGCGTTCGGCCCAGCAGGAAGTCGCGATACGATCCATAGCTGACCTTGCGGCTCGCATCCTCCCACACCTCGCCCAGCGTGAAGGCATCGGGGCGGATCGAGCGGACGCAGGTGCGGAACTCCCTCAGGAATCCGTCCGGAAGTTCGTCGGAGACATCGAGACGGAACCCGGCGGCCCCGCGTTCGAGCCAGAAGCGCAGGACGCCGTCTTCACCGAAGAGGAATTCCTTGAAGGAGAGGTCGTTCTCGTGAACCGCCGGCAGGTTCTCGAATCCCCACCAGCTGTCGTAGAGGAGCCTCCCGTCCTCTGCCTTCCGGATCCCGTACCAGGACCGGTACGGGGAAAGACCCTTCCCTTCGGCTTCCTGATAGGCTCCGATCGTGTCGTAGGTCTTCAGACGGTTGAAATAGCGGCTGTCGTCCCCGGTGTGGCTGAAGACGCCGTCCAGGACGATGCGGATGCCCCTGCGTGCAGCTTCATCGCATAGCGCGCGGAACGCGGACTCGTCGCCGAGCATCGGGTCGATGCGTCGATAGTCCGCCGTGTCGTACCGGTGGTTGGAACGGCTTTCGAAGACGGGGTTCAGATACAGCACCCCCACGCCGAGCGAGACGAGGGAATCGAGGTTCTCCCGGATGCCGTCCAACGTTCCGCCATAGAAGTCGGAAGCCGTGTAGCCGAGCCCGGGCAGCCCGACGAAGTCGACCTCCTCGTCCCATTCGGCGTGGAGGATCCTGGAAGCGTCCAGCCGGGCATTCTGCGCCGAGTCCGCGGAGAATTCGGCTCCTCTGGCATAGCGGTCCGGGAAGATCTGATAGACCACCGCGCCCTTGACCCACTCCGGAGCGTGGAACGTCGGGTCGAAGACGGTGATCTGGAAGGGGTGACGGTCGACGACCGCATCGGCCAGGAACTCGGGTGGCAGCGGGCTGGTCGAGCCCTCGCCGCCGAGACGGTCGGACGGTCCGATGAGATAGTAGGAACCGGACGCATGGGAATCGCGCGCATCCTTGTTCCCGAGGTCGAGTCGGACTTCGAACCAGTAGAAGAGAAGCCCGGGTTCTCCGGGCATCCGGAGATGCGTCGCGCAACGGATCGGGAGATGGCCGTCCACCGTCGGAACCGTGCGCTGGACGCTTTGGACGAACCGCTCCAGACCGTAGGCGTAGTGCAGGAGGACCTCGATGGAAGGCACCTCGGCATCCGGATCGGGTTCGATCTCGCAGGAGAGCTCGACGACGGTTCCGGCCGGCACGGCGCCGAAGGGAGTCCGGAACCGCAGGTTCCGGCTGTCGTGGCGGAATCTCATTCAGCATTCCTCGACGGGTCGGGGTCCGGTTTCGGCAGGAGAGACGCGTAGAGCTCCTCGAAGCGCATCGCGGACCTGCGGAAGGAGAAGTCCTGGGCCATCGCGGACAAGACGAGGCGGGTGAATGCATCCGGGTGGGATTTGCGGACCTTCGCGGCGTACCGGATGGATGCGAGCAGTTCGGCGGAATCCGCGTTGCGGAAGGAGAAGCCGGTCCCCTCTCCGGTGAACTCGTTGTAGGGAACCACGGTGTCCTTGAGTCCACCGGTCTCGCGGACGACCGGCAGGGTCCCGTAGCGCATGGCGACCATCTGGGAGAGTCCGCAGGGCTCGAAACGAGAAGGCATCAGGAAGAGGTCCGATCCGGCGTAGATCCGGTGGGCGAGACCTTCGTCGAAGGCGGAGACGAAGGCGACCCTGCCGGGGTGGCGTTCGGCGGCTTCGCGGAGCGCGGACTCGAAGCGGGCGTCCCCCGTACCGAGAACGGCCAGCTGGATGCCGTCGGCGACAAGTGTCTCCAGGATCTCGAGGACGAGGTCGACCCCCTTCTGTTCATAGAGACGCGTCACCATTCCGGCCACGGCGGATGAATCCGCCTTGAGACCGAGCTCCTTTCGAAGCGCCTTCCTGCAGGCCGGTTTCCCTACGAGGACGTCCGCGGGGCCGTAGTGCGATGCAAGGAATGCGTCGGTCTCCGGGTCGAAATCCTTCCCGTCGATGCCGTTCAGGATTCCTGAAAGACTCTGGCTCCGGCTGCGCAGAAGACCGTCCAGACCCTCGCCGAATTCGGGCGTCAGGATCTCCCCGGCGTAGGTCGGGCTGACCGTCGTGACGGCATCGGCGAACCGGATGCCCGCCTTCATGGGATTGGCCGCCGTACCGGACAGAATGCCGTCGTCCCGGAGGTATCCGGCAGGCACGTCGAAGAGGTCCGCCGCGGTCTCCCGGGCGCATAGACCCTGATACATGAGGTTGTGGATCGTGAAGACGGTCCTGAGTCCGGTAAGGTAGCCGGACGGCCGGTAGTGGGACTCCAGCAGGAAGGGCACCATGGCGGCCTGCCAATCGTTGCAGTGGAGGATGTCGGGCAGGAAGCTCATCGGATCGCCGAGCGCGTCGAGCACCGCGCGCTGGAAGAAGGCGAAGCGCTCGAGGTCGAACCCGTATTCGATGTAGACGCGGTCATGTCCGAAATAGAACTCGTTGTCGATGAAGTATACGGGCACGCCATCGTGATTCATGACATAGAGCGCGCAGTACTGCGATCTCCAGCCCAGGCGGATGGTCCTTTCATCGAGGAGGGTCATGCGGTCGATGAATCGCCGCTTGATCGGCGCATACAGGGGCATCACGACGCGCGCATCCGTTCCGAGTTCCCGCAGTGCGGCCGGAAGGGTTCCGACGACGTCGGCGAGACCTCCGACCTTGGCGAACGGGGTCATCTCGGACGCGAGGAAGAGGACCTTGGTTCGTCTCATACGACGGCGCCCTTGCCGATCACGACCGGGTAGGCCGCCTGTCCGACCAGCTTCACGCCGGGACGCAGGAAGCAGGCCTTGTCGAGGATCACGTTCTCGAGTTCGCAGCCCTCGGAGATATAGGAATCCTGCATGATGATGCAGTTCCTGAGGCTCGCGCGCGCTCCGACCGTCACGGCGCGGAAGACCATGCTGTCCTCGACCCGGCCGTAGATCCGGCACCCGTCGGAGATCATGCTGTTGGAGACCTCGCAGCCGCAGCAATAATGGGAGG
>CAXNDY010000166.1:0-4048 GCA_964201095.1 Saccharofermentanales bacterium | reverse complement strand
CCCAGACGTCGCAGCCGACCTCCTCGCAGTATGCATAGTAGTCGGTCGCCGCGATTCCGCGCTTCACCAGCGCCTTCCGCTGTGGGCGGTCCACCGCCTGCACGAACACCGTCCTGTACTCCTCCATGATCCGTCCCTCCTTTTCGTCCATTTCATCCTTCTCTGCGTTGCGCTTCAGCCATCGGTGGCTGTCCGTCACCCGGTACGGAAGGAACCACCTCAGGGGGGGCTTTCGCGCCGCATAGTCCCTCGGGGTGAGTCCGAACTCCCTTGCGAAGGCCCGCGTGAAACCTTCATGGGAACCGAAGTCGAAGTCGAACGCCACGTCGACGACCCGAACGGGTTCGTCCCGCAACCGACGCGCCGCCTGCGTGAGCCGGAGCGAGCGGAGATAGTCGAAGGGTGCCGTTCCCGTGATCTCCCCGAACATGCGCGACGCGTGGTAGGGAGAATAGCCGGCCGCCCGCGCCAGGTCCTGCAGCGTGACCGGTACATGCAGGTGCGCCAGCATGTGGTCCTGCATCCGCTGCACCGCATCGACCGCGTCCTTCCGCTCCGTTCCGTCCACCTCAGGCTCGTCCTCCATCCGAAGTTCCGCATCGATTCCATCTCGATTGTACGTCAGTCGACGCACCTTCGTCTTGACCTGCGTTGCGCGATACGGCAGGTGTATCATGAAGCGGAGAGCACCCTTCCCGCTCGTCCGTCCGGATTGCCGGACAGAGAGGACCCCCCATGCACGACCGGAACCGCACCTTCCGCACACTACTCGCCACCCTCGCCGTCTGGATCGTCGTCGCGATGTCCGCCACGCTCGCCGGCTGCACCACCGCCGCGCCGACCGGCACCCCGGGGCCTGCCGCCACGGTCACGCCGGACGTCCAGTCGTCCGCGACGGTCGACCGCTTCCGGACCGGCGAAGTCCAGAACTACAAGGGGCAGAACCTCGACCCCGCCATCGGCCCCTCGGACAACTCCATCAGCGGCATCCAGCACGTGGACATCTCCGCCTACCGCCTCGTCATCGACGGCTCCGTCGGCACCCCCGCTTCCCTGACCTACGACGAGGTGCTCGCCCTTGCGCCCTACGAACGGAAGATCACCCTGCATTGCGTCACGGGCTGGTCCGCCACGATCCTCTGGAAAGGCGTTCTTCTGGACGAACTGATCCAGAAGGCCGGGCCGAAGGCGTCCGCCGTGACCGTGGTCTTCTCGGCGGAGGACGACTACACCACGTCCCTGCCGCTCGCATTGATCCGTGAGAAGGGCCTGATCCTCGCGTACCAGGCGAACGGGTTGACGCTGCCCGATGCGACGGGCTATCCGTTCATCGTCGTGGCCGAGGACAAGTTCGGCTACAAATGGGCGCGCTGGGTGACGCACATCACCCTTTCGGACGACCCGGACTACCAGGGATATTGGGAATCGCGCGGATACGACAACACGGCCGACGTCGCGAAATAACCCGTTCGCGGCGCTGCCTACTCCCCGCTCTTCTCGACGAGAGACACGGACGTCACGCCGGGCGCAGTCTCGATCGCCTTCAGGAACGACAGGTCCTGGCCGGGCAGGGTGAAGCCGACGATGAGTTCGGCGCCCTGGGCGGTGCGGGTGCGCGAGCGGATGGTGTAGCCCTTGAGGAACGGCTTGAGGTTGCCGTTGAACTCGTCCGTATGGTGGACGACGAGCAGGTAGGCGCGGCGGGTCGAAGCCGGCAGCACGCGGGCGACGACCAGGACGACGCCGATGAAGAGGCACCCGCCGATGGCGAGCACGTAGAAGCCGGAGCCCGTCGTGAGGCCGAGGGCGATGGCCCAGAACATGTACACGATGTCGAGGGGGTCCTTGAGCGCCGTCCGGAAGCGGACGATGGACAGCGCGCCGACCATGCCCAGCGACAGGACCAGGTTCGAGCTGATCGGCAGGATCACGAAGGTCGTGACGAGTGCGACCAGCAGCAGCGCGAGGGCGAAGCTGCGGGGGAAGACGGCGCCGCGGTGCGTGAAACGGTAGACGAAGAGGATCACGAGCGCCATGGCGAGCGAGACGCCGAACGAGATCAGGGTCCTCTCGAGGGTCAGCGGCTTGTTGATGTCGGTCTCCATGATGCGTTGCAGCAGGTCGTTCATCGTGGTCTCCCCCTTCGGTCCGGAACTCCGTTCGGGTCCGGCATGTCCAATGGCTTCTACAGAGCGACGTCGGGTCCGTTCGGTGAACCGACCCGGCAGATCGCGTACTTGCTGAACGAGGTGGGCAGGGGTCCCGCGTTGGGGAGCAGCTCCCGCAGGAACGCGGGCAGGGCGCCGTCGGACTTGACTTCCAGCACGGTCTCCTCCTCCGCGAGCACCGGCCAGCCGGACGGGGCGGGGTCGAAGAAGGCGTCGACCGAGGTGGCGCGAGGCGGAAGGAAGCAGCGGATCCGCGTGTCGAGCGTGATGCGGACGGACCCGACCGGATAGACGAAGGGTTCGCGCAGATAATCCACGACCACGGCGGGCCTCAGCGCCCCGACACGGGCCGCGGCGTAGGCCTCGAGGCACAGCGGGGAAAGCGGTCCGCCGGACGGGGTCTCGAGCCAGCCATCCGGGTCGCCGCCCAGGATGCGCGCGGTCTGCCCGCGGGTCAGCCAGGCGGACTCCTTGCGGACGCGGTCGCCGCGGCGCGTCTTCTTCTCGAAGCGGATCGCCCCGTCGTTGCCGTCGTAGATGCGGATCCGGTAGCGGAAGCGCTCGTCCACGCCGTCGAGCTTGTCGCGCAGTCCGTGTCCCTCGTCGTCGTCGAAGTACAGGCTGCGCACGTTGTAGCCGCAGGCCGGCCTCAGGCGCGGCGGGCCGCCGTCGGGAAGCATCGGGCGCGCGTGGCCGTCTGTGGCCATCACCGCGGACAGCGTCGCCGCCAGCACGGCGCCTTCGGTCGGCTCCAGCAGGTATTTCCGCTCGTAGCGCCAGCCGTCGCCCACGCTATCCCCCCCACGCGAGGCGGAATCTCGCCAGTGCCGCGCGCATCTGCGCGTTCTTCTGGGAGACGATGTCCCGCATCTGCCTGACCGAGAAGTCCCAGGTGCCGACGGTCGAAGGCTTGCCCCAGCGGGCGATCTGCCGCGGCATCTCGGAGGAGATCCGCGCGAGGGTCTCGTCGTAGATCCCGAGCATCCGGTCGGTCGCGAAGGTCGTGTCCAGGAACTCCTCGTACCGCGCGATGAAGGCGTCCCGCCACAGCGGGTTCTGGGCGAGCTTGACCTGGAGGTCCGTGTGGAAGATGTTGAAGGCGCCGTGTCCCTCCGGGTCGAAGAGGTCGCTCGAAAGCAGGTCGCCCTTCCACGTCGTCGGGAAGATGGCCCAATCGAAATCGTACATGCAGAACTGGAATTCGCTCACGGGGTCGGTGGTGCGCCACACCTTCTTGTTGCCCGTGTCCCGGTTCGTGAAGAACGAGTACACGATGATGAAGTCCATGAGGCTCGTCTCGTCGAGGCGGGAGACCACGTAGTCGTAGTTCTCCTTGATCCTCAGGTCATGATCCGCCGCATAGCGGATCAGGTCCTGGTAGGCCACGCGGCTTCCCTCGAGCTGGATGCCGTCGCCCTTGATCAGGTCGAGCTTGTCCGGGTCCACGCCGTAGTGCGAGGCGAGGAAGAAGCGGTCGAGCTTCTCGCGCACCTCGTAGAGTCCCCAGTACTTCCCGTTCACGTAGACCACGCAGGGACGCACGGCGGCATAGGCGAGGTCGACCTTGCCCGCGACCACGTTCGTGATGAAGGCGTCGCGGATCTTGGTGTACTTCCAGTCCTGGCCCGACGTGCGCAGGATCAGGCGGGAGAAGGTCGAGATGCCGAGTCCCGGAAAGAACGGGTACGTCACCTCGTCGGCGCCATAGGACGCCTTCAGCAGGATCTCCATGGACTTCTGGTCCTGCTTGCGGCTGGTGTCGCCGTTCAGGCGCACGCCGCCGTCGAAGGAGGCGCCGGTCGTCCCGTCCGCCTCGTAGAACGTGAAGTGCATCGAGCGCTCCCAGTTCTTGAAGTAGTTGGTCCAGATGCCGCGGTCGG
>CAXNDY010000165.1:0-4054 GCA_964201095.1 Saccharofermentanales bacterium | reverse complement strand
ATCGACGGGTCTGGTGTCCGAAGTGAACGCCTGCTTCCAGGAGCTGTTTCATGCTGATGACGCCCATGTGAAAGAGTCCTCCCTTTTTTCCTCCGCGGACCCTGAACCGGCTCTGAATGGCCGAAGGCAGGATGGTCCGCGTGCGTAATATAGACCGACGGAATTGTACCACGGGATCGCGGGAAGGTGCAAGGAGAATCAGAGCTTCAATTCGCCCCGGCCCCGGGTTTCCCTGCGAAGCCGATACAGGTCCTCGATGTCTTCGGGGTCCAGCGGGTGCTCGCCACCGAGCGTCCTCGTGATCGCCAGCACCTTGGCGATGGCCTCCACGGCCTCCACCTGGTAGAAGGCCTGGTACGGATCCGCGTGGTAGGAAACGACGCCGTGGTTGGCCAGCAGCATCACTTCCGTCTCGTCCACGTATTTCGCGATCCCCTGGAAGATCCTCTCCGAACCGGTCAGGCCATAGTCCGCGACGGGAATCGTGTCGAACATCGCGATCGCCTCGAAATAGGAGCGCGACCGGATGGGAATCCTGCAGCATGCGAACGCGGTCGCATAGGGCGAATGCGTATGGACGACGCAGGTGATGTCGGGGCGGAGGCGATAGAATTCGAGGTGCATCCGGTATTCCGAGGACGGCCGGAGTCGCCCGTCGACGATCCCGCCCGCCATGTCCAGGACGACCACCATGTCCTCCGTCAGATCCCCCTTGCACTGGGACGTCGGCGTGATGTACATGCGATCTCCGCACCGGAGGGAGACGTTGCCCTCGAACGTCGTCACCATGCGCCGTTCGTACATCATGTGGGCGATGTCCACGACCGTGTTCGATGCCTTCTGGTTGTCCATGACCGATTCCTCCCGTTCCTTCTCCCTCTTCAGGACCATGATGCATGAAAACGGAACCTCGAGTGGTTCAGATCGGGATGCCGAGCCCTCTCAGGCTTTCCAGAAGGTTCTGCGGGCTCGTGAAGCGGATCCCCTGGAATCCGCACCGCGCGGCACCCAGGATGTTGGCTTCCACATCGTCGATGAAGACCGATTCCTCGGCTCGGATGCCGCAGGCTTCGACGAGACGTCGGAAGATCTCCGCATCGGGCTTGACGCGCTGCACCCTGCACGAAACGATGCCCCCGTCGAAAAGGCCGAAGAACCCGTGACGGGCGGACACGGCCTCGAAAGCGGCTTCATGGAAGTTCGACAGGAAATAGAGACCATATCCCGACTTCTTCAGTCTCTCCAGGATGCCGACGGTGTCCTCGATCGGCGTCAGCATCTCCCGCCAGTGGTCGACGACATCCCGGACGAGTGCTTCCGGGCAATCCAACCGGCCGACCCAGCGTTCGACGGCTTCCACTTCGGTCAGCGTCCCGAGGTCCAGCCGCACCCATTCCTCGCTGCGGAAGATTCCCTCCATGAGGGACGGAATGTGTTCAGGCGCCACGCGCCTCGCCTTCAGGTGTTCTTCGGGCAGATAGTCCAACAGGACGTTGCCCAGGTCGAAGACGATGTTCCTCAGCAATCGGGTCGGCCTCTCCCCTTCTCCCCCATCCGCCCGATGGCGAGCAGGAGGCCGTGCAGGATGGCCTGGGGGCGGGGCGGGCAGCCCGGAACGTAGACGTCGACCGGCACGAGACCGTCGATGCCGTCCCGGGTCGCGTAGGAGCCGCGGAAGATACCGCCGCTGCAGGCGCAGGCGCCGACGGCGACGACCAGCTTGGGGTCGGGCGTGGCGTTGTAGGTCCTGAGCAGCGCGAGCTCCATGTTGCGCACGGCGGTGCCGGTCACGAGCAGCAGGTCGGCGTGGCGGGGAGACGCGACGAAGTGGATGCCGAAGCGCTCGACGTCGTTGAACGGGTTGTTGAGCGCGTTGATCTCGTAGTCGCAGGCGTTGCAGGAACCGGAGTCGACCTCGCGCACGGCGAGGCTCCTGCCGAACCTGCGGCGGATCTCCTTCTCGAGCCGGCGTCCGGTCGTCTCCAGCGCTTCGGCGGGCATCGCCTCCTCGCGGACGACGAGCGGCGAGATGCGAAGGTCCGCGCGGCTACGACGCGCGAGTTCGAAATGCGGGGTCATCCGTGCGGCGCCGGTGGGGCATATGTCCGCGCACAGGGCGCAGAACACGCACTCGTCGAAGTTGATGCCGATGCCGTGGACGGGGTCGACGGCGATGGCCCGGGACGGGCAGCGGACGACGCACTCCCCGCAGAGGGTACAGGCCGATGCTTCGATTTCGGGCGACGCTTCGAACCGCGACGCGTCCATGGGCCGCTTCGGATAGCCGAGCGTCACGCGGCCGTGCTGGAGGATCTTGCCGATCAGGCCCATGCTGCGCCCGCCTTCCCCATCATAGGTCGTTGCCCGCGTACGAGAGGTTGAAGCTCTTGTTGATGAGCGGGAAATCCGGCACGACGTTGCCCTTCACGGCGCAGCACAGCGCCGGCCAGTTGCAGAAGGAGGCCGTGCGGACCTTGAGCCGCGCGACGGTGCCGTCCGGGCCGGTTTCGACCCATATCAGCGATTCGCCGCGGGCCGACTCGACCAGACCATAGGCGCCGCGCCCGGCCGGCAGCGGAGCGATGCCGGAGAGGTCGGGATCGGTGAGAACGGGTCCGACGGGCTGATTCTCGAGCACCTGGAGCATCAGGTCGATGGACTGGAGGCACTCCTCGAGCTTGACGTTCATCCGGCAGTTCACGTCGCCGTTGTTGTGCTCGGGGACGCTGAAGTCGAGGCCGGCGTAGGCGGCGTAGGGAAAGGCCTTCCGCACGTCGTAGCGGATGCCGCTGGCGCGGCCGCCGGGGCCTGTGGCGTTCAGGTCCGCCGCGACTTCGTTCGACAGGACGCCGGTGTTCTCGACGCGGTCGATGAAGAGGTTGTTCGCGTGGACGATCTTCGCGGTGTCCACGAGTTCCTGGCGGATCCTGCGGAGCTGGGCGGAGACGCTCGCCTCCTTGCCGGCCGTGAAGTCCTTGCGAACGCCGCCGATGCGGTTCACGCTGCGCAGGAAGCGCTGGCCGCAGAGTTCGTCGGCCACGAGGTAGGCCCAGCCGCGCATCAGCCGGAATTGGAAGCCGGCGAAGCCGTAGGCGGTGTCGAGGCAGATGCCGGCGAGATCGCCGAGGTGGCTGGTCAGACGCTCGAGTTCGGCGAACAGGACGCGGGCGTACCGGGCGCGCGGCGGGGCTTCGATGCCGGCGATGGTCTCGACGGCCTCGCAGTAGGCGAGGGAGTTCGCGAACGTCTCGTCCCCGGAGATGCGTTCGGAGAAGAAGAGGCAGCGCTCGAGCGTCTGGCCTTCGCACAGTTTCTCGATGCCCTTGTGGACGTAGTAGAGCTGGGCTTCGAGGTGGACGATGGGTTCGCCGGCCACGCTGAAGCGGAAGTGTCCGGGTTCGATGATGCCGGCGTGGACGGGACCGACGGGGATCTCGAAGACGCCTTCGCCGTCGACGCGGCGGAAGGTGGTGGCGCCATCGACGCGGGGAGGCTTCCGGTCCAGAGGGAAATCCTTTCGGAGGGGGTGTTCTCCTGCCGGCCAGTGGGGGTGATGGACGAGGGGGCGCGGGTCCGGGTGGCTGTCTGCGACGAGGCCGAAGAGGTCCTGGATCTCGCGTTCGTAGAGGGCCGCGGCGTGGACGGTGGACGAGAGGCTGGGGAAGGTGCCGGGGGCGGGAGCGACGGGCAGCTCGAGGGTGAGGAGGCGGCCGGCGTCGCGATGGGCGAAGGTGTAGCGGAGGAGATATCGGCCGTGCGCCGCGCGTTCGTCGGTGGCGAAGAGGCAGACGAGCGCGTGGCCCGAGGTCGTGACCAGGTGGGTCGCAAGGGAGACGAGCTCGTCGGTGCGGACGGACTGGCGGGTCTCCGCGTGGCTCATGCGCCCACCCCCCCGGACAGCAGGGCCTGCGCGCGCGTCAGGAGCTGCATGAGCCAGTCGGGCAGGAATACACCGGTCACGAGGACGACGACCAGCAGGAGGACGACCACGGCCGCGCCGAGCGGGTCGGGCTCGCCGGGCACGATGGCGGGAAGGTCCGCGGAGGGGCGGGGA
>CAXNDY010000164.1:0-4072 GCA_964201095.1 Saccharofermentanales bacterium | reverse complement strand
GCTATGAATCCTTCATCCAGCCGGACGGGAAGATGCGCTTCTTTCGCTTTCTCAGACCCAAGACCCCCGGCTTTCCTTCCATGCTGGAACTGTTCTCACAGAACGTGATCGAAGGAATGGCAGCCGACCAGAGAATCACTCCTTTGCCGTTGGGGGATGACATCTCCAGTCTGTCTGCGATTCTCCTGAACGCTGATTACATCGAGCTCCTGCACCAAGGAAGAGCCGTCGTTTCAGGCATTTCCGTGCTGTCGGCGCCCTGCCTGATTCCTTTCAAAGCCAGAGCCTGGTTGGACATGACCGACCGAAAAGCTAACGGCGAGCATGTCGACGGCGACGACATCCGCAAGCACCGGAACGACATCCTCCGTTTGGTCACCCTCCTGAGAGAACGCGAAGCCGTTTGGCTTCCACACAACGTCCAGCGTGATATGACAGCGTTTCTGGAAGCCCTGGAAGCCACACCGCCGGATCGAGCCGCACTGAAGACGTTCGGTCTTGGAACACTCACGTTTCCAGAGATAGTGAGGATCCTCCGCACGACCTATCTCTAGGTTCTCGAAACCCTAGCGGATGCATTCGCGACCCAGCGGGACCTCGCCCCCTTCGCCCCTACCCTCTCCCGTGGTCGTGGATAGCCCGGACGATCTCCGGGTAGCTGACCTTCCAGCGTCCCGGCGGGATGTTCTCCGAGATCTGGATCCAGATACGACCGGGCTTCCCGCCCTGGGTCAGGATCTCCCGGGCGGTGCGGTAGATCTCCGCCGGTTCGGCGAGGTGCACCGAGGAGGGGAAGTTGAGCATCAGGCGCATGCCTGGCCACATCGACAGGGCCTGGGCGACGCTGGTGTCGTTGTCCGGGGGCGGCGAGAAGGAGTCGATGCACTGGATCCCGGACGTGCCGATCTGGTCCCAGAGCGGCTTCAAGTCCCCGTCCATATGTGCGCCGATGGCGACCTTCGTTCCGCGCAGCTTCTCGGCCATCTCGCGGTACATGGGCACGCAGTACTTCCGGAAGTTGTCCGGCCCGATCATGGGCGCCGTGATGTTGTCGGGGAAGTTCATGTAGACGATGGGCAGCCGGTCCAGTGCGTTCACGAGCGTGTCGCAGATCCTGCGCTGGATGCCGTTCATGAGGTCGACGGTCTCCTCCATGATCTCCGGGATGTCGGAGAAATGCATGCTCAGGTCGAACAGCGACGCCCACACGATCCAGAGCTGCTGGTAGGCGGTGCGCGTGACCTCCACCATGGGAAATCCCCGGTCGCCGACGTCGTGGACGTCCGCGAGGAAGCCCTCGTCGTTGGGCACGACGCGGACGGCGCGGAGGTATTCACGGAAGACCAGATAGTCGTCCGGCGACGTGATGTAGTGCTTGGAGATCGAGGCGGAGTTGAAGACGGGGTCGAAGAACCTCTCCTGGGTCAGGTGGCCGGACGCGGTGAACATCGCGGTCGCGATGCCCCGCAGACCGTCCTTCGAGATGGGGCGTGACTCGAAGCGGACGTCGGGGTGGACCAGCTGGTGGACCTTGCTCCAGCGGAGGATCCCCATCTCGTCGTCGCCCAGCGCGCGCCAGACTTCCTCGTTCGTGGCGGTGACGCCATCGTAGGCCACGAAGGGCACCCGGTCGAGTTCGCCTCCCTGGAGGACCGCCAGCATCCGTTCCTTCATGTTCATGCCCATGCTCGTGTCTCTGGCCATCTTCACATGTCCTTTCGGAGGTATTCCAGCAGGCCGTCGGCTTCCTTTCCGGAGAGTACCGCGCCATAAGGGGGTGGTCAATGGAGCCGTGCTAGATTTGCATGGGAATTCCCGTAGTCTTCCTAGGGACTCTTTCCCCGCGCGGTCCGCCGGAAGCCGAGCGGCGACTCGCCCTTGACCTTGCGGAACATCCTCGAGAACAGCAGCGGGTCATCGTATCCGACCGACCGCGCGATCGTGGAGATCGGCAGGTCGCTTTCGACGATCAATCCGGCGGCCTTCTCCATGCGCAGCTGCAACAGGTGGCGCTGCGGCGGGAGTCCGGTGCGTTCGCGGAAAAGCGACCCGAGGTAGCTCCGGTCGAGTCCGAGTTGTCGGGCCATCTCGGCGACCGAGACGCGGCGCGAATAGTTCATGGCCATGTAGTCGGTGGCCTGGCGGACATAGCCCTCCTGGCGGTCGGCCGGGTCCGCGGGGGACCGCAGGCCGGGCCCTCGCTCGATGCCATCGGCGAGGAGCAGGTAGAGGATCCCGAGCAGGTAGGTCTCGCGACCTGCCTTCATGGACGCCGCCTCGGCCATGGCCAGGAAGAGCGATCGCAGGGAAGATCCCGGGGCGATGCGCTCCACTTCCGCCGGAGCGGCATCCGTCGCATCGACGGCGTCCGGTTTGCCGAGGATCGGCTCCGCCGCGGACAGTCCGGCCTGGAGCAGGAGGCTTTCGGCGTGCGTGCCGCTGAAACCGATCCAGGCGTAGTGCCAGGGGTCGGCGCGGTCGGCCTGGTAGTAGGCGATCCGACCCGGGCAGATCAGGAATCCCTGGCCCGCCGTCAGTTCGTGGGTCGTTTCCCCGCTGCGGAAGACGCCCCGGCCGGACAGCACGAAGTGGATCAGGTAGTGGTCGCGCTGGGAAGGGCCGTAGGTGTGGCACGGCAGGCACTTCTCCATGCCGGAGTGATAGACGCGCAGGTCCGAACGGTTCGTGAACCAATCGAGAACGTCCTTTTCCATGCCAACGACCTCCTTCCGTACACCGCATTGTACTATATCGAACTCGTAGGAATCCATGGATGGATGGCAGGTGTGTTGTATGATGGAGACGCAGGATACCTGTCGTGTCCGACCGTCCTCGGCGGCACCCCCAAACGAAAAGGAGAACAAGTACCCATGAAGAAGATCGCATTCATCGGCGCCGGCAGTTTCGGCTTCACCCGCAGTCTCGTGAGGGATATCCTCACCTTCCCCGCCTTGGCCGACGCGACCATCGCCCTGATGGACATCGACCCCGACCGTCTCGCCGCCATCCAGGGCGCCGTCAACCGGATCGTCGAAGCCGGCGGCTATCCCGCCAAGGTGTTCGCCACGACCGACCGGGCCGAGGCCCTGCGAGGCGCCGACGGCGTCGTCTGCACGATCCTCGCCGGCGGTGTCCAGGTCTGGCGTCACGACATCGAGATCCCCAAGAAGTACGGCGTCGACATCAACGTCGGCGACACCCGCGGCCCGGCCGGCATCTTCCGTGCCCTGCGCACGATTCCCGTGATGCTGGATATCTGTCGCGACATCGAGCGGTATTGCCCGAACGCGATCTTCCTCAACTACACCAACCCGATGGCCATGCTGTGCCGCGCCATGCAGGGTCAGAGCAACGTCACCGTGACCGGCCTCTGCCACAGCGTCCAGGGCACGGCGGAAATGCTGGCCGACTGGATCGGCGCCCCCATGGACGAAGTGACCTTCCTGAGCGCCGGCATCAACCACCAGGCCTGGTATCTCGATTTCAAGTGGAACGGCAAGGACGCGTACCCGCTGATCCGCGCGGCCGTGGCTCGTCCCGAGATCTACGAGAAGGAGATCGTCCGCAACGAGATGTTCAAGCACCTCGACTACTACGTCACCGAGTCCAGCGGACACAATTCCGAGTACAACGCCTGGTTCCGCAAGCGCCCCGACCTGATCGAGAAGTACTGCACGACCGGCACCAACTGGAACCCGGGACTCTACGGCTACATCCTCGACGAGTATTTGAAGCGCGAGGACAGCTGGAGGAATGAGATCGTCGAGTGGATGGCCCGTGAGAAGGTCGAACTCGCACGCGGCCACGAATACGCAGCCTCCATCTTCAACGCCACCATCGGCGACGGCACCCTGTTCGAGTTCAATGGAAACGTCCGCAACTTCGGCCTGATCGACAACCTGCCCGAAGGCTGCTGCGTCGAGGTCCCCGTCCTTGCCTCGAAGCATGGTCTCGCGCCGATCCATGTCGGTGCCCTGCCGGCCCAGCTCGCCATCCTGAACAACATCAGCGCCCGCTGTGAAGAGCTCGCCGTCGAGGCCGCCATCGAAGGCGACCCGCGCAAGGTCTTCCA
>CAXNDY010000163.1:0-4080 GCA_964201095.1 Saccharofermentanales bacterium | reverse complement strand
GACACCGCGCAGCGGAGGTCGGCGGCCTCGATCTCAGCCATCGTCATGCCGTTGCTGACGATGAGGACGTTGTCGTTGTTGAATCCGATGACGTTGTATTTCGAAAGCCCCTTCTGGGCGAAGAGTAGCTTGCCGTCCTGGATCGCGATGCCGTTCGGCACCGCGCCGTTCACATAGCCGAGTCCGTCCACGAAGCCGCCGGCGTTCACGCCGCCCAGGGCTCCATAGACTTCCACGATGCTGCTCAACGGAGCCCCATAGCTGCCGATGTGCGGGGCGAAACCGATGAAGACGCGCGAAGGGTCGCGGATGGTCAGGAGCTTGGCCTTGAAACCGCCCCGTTCGATGTCGACGATCGTCGCGACGGGTTCGAGCGTGGGAGTGGGACCTCCCTGCTGCACGGTCGGAGAGGCCGAGGGCGGCACGATCGTGATGTCGCCCGGATTCTGGGTGTCGTCGCCCACGACGGACTGCATGCGCTTCATGATCTCGTCGATCTCGGGCTGGGGGACGAACAGGGTGGCGAAGAACTTGTTTCCCGTGGTCCCCATGGACATCACGACGACCTTTTCCTTGAGACTCGTGAAGGGGGAGTGGTAGACCAGCAGGAAGGCGAACAGCGGTAGGAAGACGAGCTCGCAGAGGAGGAGATGGAGTACGCGGGCGTAGAAAGGGTTCGCGTGCTTCTTCTTCATGCGTGGAGGTTCCTTTCAGAGGAGTGGATGCGCGCGGATGCGGGACCGGCCATGAGTCCGGACAGGCTCCATCATACCATCCCGGGCCCCGGGAGGGCTACTTGTGGTATAGCTTCTTCGTCTGGTAGACCGGCTCGCTCGTCAGGTGGATGCCCAGCTTCTTGAAGACGTTCTCGTCGACCGGCGACAGGATGACGGACGCGTGGGCTTCGCAACCGCGCAGGCTCTGGAGCTGCTGCATGGCGTGTTCCGCCACGGGGTCGGTGACCGCGCAGATGGACAGCGCCACGAGGACCTCGTCCATATGGAGGCGGGGATTGGTGTTGCCGAGGTGGTTGACCTTGAGGTCCTGGATGGGCTCGATGATCACAGGGGAGATCAGCTCCAGTTCATCCGCGATGCCGCCAAGCCGCTTGACGGCGTTGAGCAGCAGCGCCGAGGCGGCGCCCAGCAGCGGCGTGGTCTTGCCCGTGACGATCGTGCCGTCCGACAGCGCGAGGGCCGCGGCCGGCGAACCGGTCTCGTCCTGCTTCCGAAGCGCGGCCGCCACGACCGGCCGGTCCGCGGCGGAAATGGAGAGCTGTTTCATGATCAGCTCGATCTTGAAGATCTCCTCGTCCGTCCCGAATCCCTTGCGCTTGGCGTACAGGCACTTGTAGTAGCGGCGGAGGACCTCGTCGCGGGCGGCCCAGGAGACGGCCTCGTCGTCCGTGATGCAGGAGCCCGCCATGTTGACGCCCATGTCCGTCGGCGAATTGTACGCGCACTCCCCGTGGATCTCCTTCAGGATCGCCCGCAGAACGGGGAACACCTCGACGTCGCGGTTGTAGTTCACGGCCGTCCTGCCGTAGGCCTCCAGGTGGAACGGGTCGATCAGGTTGACGTCGTTCAGGTCCGCGGTCGCGGCTTCGTAGGCCAGGTTGACGGGGTGCTTCAGCGGCAGGTTCCAGATGGGGAAGGTCTCGAACTTGGCGTAGTTCGCCTTGATGCCGCGCAGGTGCTCGTGGTAGAGCTGGCTCATGCAGACGGCCATCTTGCCGCTTCCCGGTCCGGGGGCGGTCACGACGACCAGCGGGCGCGAGGTCTCGACGAAATCGTTCTTCCCATACCCTTCCGCGGACACGATGTGCGGGACGTCGTAGGGGTACCCGGCGATCGGATAGTGGCGGTACGAGCGGACCCCGAGCGTCTCGAGCCGCTTCTCGAAGGCCTGCGCGTCGGGCTGGGCCGCATAATGGGTGACGACGACGCTTCCGACGAGAAGGCCCGCTTCCCGGAATGCGTCGATCAGCCGCAGGACCTCCTGGTCGTACGGGACGCCGGAATCGCCGCGGACCTTGGCCTTCTGGATGTCCCTGGCGTTGATGGCGAAGACGATCTCCGCCTGGTCGCGAAGGTGCACCAGCATGTTGATCTTGGAGTCGGGGAGGAACCCCGGGAGCACGCGCGAGGCGTGGTAGTCGTCGAAGAGCTTTCCCCCGAATTCGAGGAACAGCTTGCCTCCGTCGCGGGGGATGCGCTCGCGGATCCGCTCGGACTGGAGTTCCAGGTACCTGTCGTTGTCGAAACCGACTCTCCGCATCTGCATCGCCTCCCGCGGGGGACCGCTCCTCGGCGATCCGCCCCCCCAACCATACCATTCCCGCGACAGGTTTGGGATGGATTGCAGGGAAGGAAATTCGGAAGTATCATGGCGGTGGTCGAGGCGGAAAGGATGAATCGCCTCGGCCCGGTTCTCCGCACTTTCCCTTTTGAATCGAAAGGAGCACGCCATGGACCGCAAGGAACGCGTCACGAGATCCCTCCGGCATCAGACGACGGACTTCGTCCCGTATTCGGTCGACTTCACGCACCAGGAATACGAGCGCATGGTGCTGCACACCGGCGACCCGGACTACTACGACAGGATCGGCTCGCACATGGCCGGGACCCAGTACTGGGGCTGGCCCACCGAGACCGTACCCGGCAACGAGCGGTTCCGCGACGCCTTCGGCGTGGAGTGGAACCGGAGCGGCGTCGACAAGGACATCGGCATGATCGACTCGTTCGTCTTGCCGGACGCGGACATGGGCAGCTACCGCATGCCGGCCGTCGACGAAGCCCGGCTGCGGGCCGAGGTGGAGCATTCGCTGGCCACGGCCGGGGACCGGTTCGTCGGAGCCGGCATCGGATTCTCCGTCTTCGAGCGCGCCTGGAGCCTCCACGGCATGGAGAACGTGCTGATGGACATGATCGCGGAGCCGGCGTTCCTCGACGAGCTCCTCGACGCGATCCTCGAGCACAACCTCAAGGTGCTGGACGTGCTGTGCGGCTACCCGCTCGACTACATCTACTTCGGCGACGACTGGGGCCAGCAGAAGGGCACGATCATGGGGCCGGAGAACTGGCGGCGCTTCATCAAGCCCCGCATGAAGCAGCTGTACGAGCGCGCGAAGCGCGGCGGGTTCTTCGTGGCGCAGCACTCGTGCGGAGACGTCCACGAGCTGTTCCCGGATCTCATCGAGATCGGCCTCGACTGCTACCAGACCTTCCAGCCCGAGATCTACGACATCGAGTGGGTCAAGCGGGAATTCGGCGCCGACCTGTCCTTCTGGGGCGGCATCTCGACCCAGCGGCTGCTGCCGTACGCCACCCCCGCCGGCGTCCAGCGCGAGACCGCCCGCATCCTGGGCGTCATGGGCAAGGGCGGCGGCTACATCGCCGCACCCACGCACTCCGTTCCGGGCGATGTCCCCCCCGAGAACATCCTCGCCATGGTCGACGTCTTCCAGAATCAGGCGCGATACCTGTAGCGCCTATACCCTCGGGAGGGTTTGAAATGCCGACGATCCTCGTCCTGCTCCCCCTGACGGAAACCCTTCTCGAACGGATCCGGCAGGCCGCACCGGGCTGGCGCGTCATCGACGGCTTCGACCCGGCTGCGAGCCGCCCCTTCCTCGCCGAAGCCGAGGTCGTCGTGCACTGGAGCGCGGAGGCCGAGACCGTCTGCCTGTCCGAGGGTGCCGCGCTCCGCTGGGTCCACGCCTGGGGGGCGGGAATCAACACGATGCCGCTGGACCGTTTCCGGGAGCGGGGCGTGGTCCTCACGAACACGAGCGGCATCCACGCGCATCCGATCTCCGAGTCCATCTTCGCCATGATCCTTTCCTTCTCCCACCGGCTCCACCGGTACCTACGCGCCCAGGTCCGGGGGGAATGGCAACGGGAGACCGACCCGGACGAGATCCACGGCAGGACCATGGGCATCCTGGGCACTGGCGCCATCGGCACCGAAACCGCCCGCCTGGCGAAGGCCTTCGGCATGCGGGTCGTCGGGCTGCGCCGCACGGCGGACCCAGCGCCCGGCTTCGACCGGACGTACGCCGTCGAGCAGCTGGACGAGATG
>CAXNDY010000162.1:0-4094 GCA_964201095.1 Saccharofermentanales bacterium | reverse complement strand
ACCGAATCGGCCTCCCCTTCTCCGGGTCCGAGCGACGACCCATCAGCGACCGGTTCCCCGTCGCCCACCGACGCCCCGTCGCCCTGGCCGACCCCGACGAAGTCTCCAACCCCCACCCGCAGTGCCACCGCGACTCCGAAGCCGACTGCGGCGCCCACGGCGAAGCCGACTGCGACGAAGGCCCCGACCTCCGCACCCGCGACGCTCTTCTCCGGACCCTATCCCGTGATCTTCCGCGACAACTACTCCCAGAACCAGGATCTCATCTCCAATACAGCCGGCACCGCGACCCTCGACCTGGGAAAGGCGGACCGGGGGCTGATCCTGGTCAAGGTTTCCGCCACGTTCGCGTACGATACGTTGAAGAGCGACACCACGGACCGCATCAAGGTCATCGTCACGAAGACCGGCACATCCGACTCCTACCAGTACACGCTGCTTCGGCGCGGATCCTACGAGGGGATTCCGCTTCAGCTGGGCTCGGGGTCCTATACGGTCAACATCTATCGTGCCGTCGACAGCGCGGGTCACTATGCTTCGCTGCTCCCGACCCAGACCTTCTCGATCTCGCTCGACAGCGAACTCGCGCCGTATCTCGTCTCCCACCAGTTTTCGGATTTCTCGAGTTCTTCGGCCTGCGTGGTCAAGGCGAACCAGCTCTGCACGGGCCTGTCGTCCGCGCTCGACAAGGTGGATGCGGTGTACCGGTACGTGATCGCCAACATATCTTACGACTCGGCCCTGGCGGCGAGCTTCAACGACCCGGACATCACCAAGCGGATCGTGATCTACGTGCCCGACCCGGACCGGACGCTATCCACGAAGAAAGGCATCTGCTTCGACTATTCGGCGCTCCTCTCCGCGATGCTCCGCTCCCAGGGCATCCCCGTGCGCCTGATCATGGGCATGGCGCCGAACGGGGCGTATCATGCCTGGAACGAGGTCTATTTCGAAGGCAAGGGCTGGGTCAAGGTCAATGGATTCTCCTGGGTCTACATCAACGGCTCGGGGTGGCAGCTCTTCGACGCCACCTTCGGGCACAGCATCTCCAACCAGCAGATCTACGACAACATCGTCGGTGGCGGGTACACCAAGCAGAAAACGTACTGAATCTCGGAAGCCTTGCGGCTCAGACCTTCCGATATTTCCAGCGCCCGCGCTTGACGCGGAAACCATACAGGGCCGCCCGCGAGATGAAGTCGCAGGCGGTTCCGACCATGACGCCCTCGAGCCCGAGTCCGGCGAAGTGGATCAGGACGGAGGACAGGCCGACGCGGAAGACCCAGAGGCCGACGAAGGCGGTCCAGGTGACGTAGGCGATGTCGCCCCCCGCGCGCAGCGTGCCGGCGCAGACGTTCATGATGGCCAGGAGCGGCTCGAGGACTGCGAAGAAGCGGATCAGGACGATGCTGGCGCGGATGACCTCGACATCGTTCGAGAAGAGCCGTGCGAGCGGGTCGGCGAAGATCGCGGCGAGGATGCCGAGCAGGGAGATCGAGACGACGGCGAGACGGACCGACTCGCGGACCCCGTCGGTCGCATCGTCCAGACGACCGGCGCCGAGGGCCTGTCCGACGTACGTGGTCGTCGCGATGGCGAGCCCGAAGATGGGCATGAAGGCCATGGAATTCATGTTGACGCCGACGGTCCAGGAGGCGTAGGTCGCGGTGCCGAGGCCGAAGAGGACGCCGCTCATCATGAGGAAGCCTCCCTGCATGACGGCCTGCTCCAGAAACGCCGGCAGTCCCTGACGGAAGACGCGGGCCATCAGCATCCGGTCGATTCGGTAGCGTTCCTTCAGCGAGAGGTAGAGCTTCCTGCGATACAGGAACATGAGGGCCACGCGGAGGACGGCGGAGACGACCCGCGATGAGGAGAGCGCGATTCCGGCGCCGACGATGCCCATCGGGCCGATCAGCAGGATGCAGAGGACGATGTTCACGGCGCCGCCGACCGCCGTGACGAGCATCGGGGTGAGCGTGTCGCCGGCCCCGCGCATGGCGGCGGCGATGGTCATGTCGACGACCAGGAACGGCATGCTGTAGAGAAGGATGCGGAAGTATCCCGGAGCGAGGGCGAGGGCGTCGGCGCTGTTGGGGCTGGCGAAGAGGGCCAGGAGCGGTTCGGCGAGAGCCACGGTCGCAGCCGTGATGAGGACGGAGAGTCCGAGGGCCATGACGAGCGACTGGAAGAGCGCGCTGCGGGCTCCGTCGCGGTCCCCTTCGCCGACGATGCGCGCGACGATGACGGTGGCGCCGGTCGCGAGACCGGCGAAAGCCGTCTGGAGGACGACCATGACCATGTTGACGAGGCCGACCGCGGACAGCACGGCCGTGGAGTACTTGCCGAGAAAGGCGGCGACGACCAGGCCGCCCATCATGAGCAGCACCTGCTCGAGGATGGCGGGCCAGGAGAGCCGAAGGATCGCCGAGATCACGTCCCTCCGGAAGAGGGGGCGGCGGACGCGGGGGGCTCCAGCGGAGAGAGCGGGACCGTTCATCGTTTCCATGCCTCGTCCATGATACCCTCGCGGAACCGATTTTGCGAGATGCGTTTTACGTCGGCACATGACGCGGTGGATTGCACAATCTCGGCGTACTGGGGTAGAATGGCGGAGCGATGAAGAGATTGAACGTCCGCAGCACACTCGACCGCCTGACCGGTTTCCTCCAGGGCACGGCCGCTCCCTACACGGGGTCGGTCCTTTTCACGTTGCTTTCGTCGGCCCTGGCCATGATCACCCCGCTGGTCTTCCGCTTCGTGGTCGACACGGTGATCGACGGCCAGCCCCCCGTCCTTCCGCCCTTCTTCCAGAGCCTCTACGGGGAGGCGGGCTCGCGGGACTTCTTCGTCGCGAACCTGTGGCTGTGCGGACTCGCCATCGTCCTGATCAACGCGGTCAGCGGCGTGGTCGAATTCTTCAAGGGCAAATGGATGGCCATCGTATCGGAGAAGACCGCCCGCACCATCCGCATGCGCCTCTACACCCACCTCGGCGCCCTCCCCTACTCCTACCACGCACGTGCGGAAACGGGCGACCTCGTCCAGCGCTGCACGTCCGACGTCGACACGGTCCGCAAGTTCCTCGCCCTGCAGCTGCTCGAGATCGTGCGCTGCCTCGCGCTGGTCCTGTTCTCCGCCGGACTGATGTTCACCCTCGACCCTCTGATGGCGCTGGTCTCGATCGCGGTGACCCCCGTGGTCTTCGTGACCTCCTTCCTCTATTTCCGCAAGGAGCGGGCCGCGTTCCAGTCCTGGGACGAAGCCGAGGGGGCGCTGTCCACGCTCCTCCAGGAGAACCTGACCGGCGTCCGCGTCGTCAAGGCCTTCGCCCGCCAGGCCTTCGAGACCGAGAAGTTCGAGGAGGGGAACCGCGCCCTGCGCGACCTGGGCATGAGGCTCATGCGCATCATCGGCAACTTCTGGATGTTCTCCGACTTCCTCTGCCTCGTGCAGATGGGCGCCGTCGCCGTCTTCGGGACCTACCGGGTCGTGGAGGCCGGGATGAGCCTCGGCACCCTGCTCGCTTTCATCGCCTACGTCGACATGCTGCTGTGGCCGCTCCGCGGTCTGGCCCGCACCCTCGCCGACGCCGGCAAGATGCAGATCTCGCTGTCGCGCATCGAGGAGATCCTGTCCGAGCCCGAGGAGCCCGTCGAGGAGGACCTCGCCGAGCCGGTCGTCGAGGGACGCATCGTATTCGAAGACGTCGGTTTCCGCTACGAGGAGGGAAAGCCCGTCCTCGAAGGCGTCACCTTCACCGTCGAGAAGGGCGAGACCATCGCGATCCTCGGGCCGACCGGGTCCGGAAAGTCGACGCTGGTCCATCTCCTGCAGCGCCTGTACGACCCGACCTCGGGCCGGATCCTGCTCGACGGGGCCGACCTTCGCACCCTCAAGCGCTCCCACGTCCGGCGCAACGTCGGCCTCGTGCTGCAGGAGGCCTTCCTGTTCTCACGCTCGCTGAAGGAGAACATCCGTCTGCCCCGCCCGGAAGCCGACGACCCCACCGTCCACGAGGCGGCGCGCACGGCCGCGGTCCACGACGACATCCTCTCCTTCGACAAAGGCTACGACACCGTGGTCGGCGAGCG
>CAXNDY010000161.1:0-4100 GCA_964201095.1 Saccharofermentanales bacterium | reverse complement strand
CGTGTTTTCCGACACGAAGTCCGACGCGTAGCGCTGGATGGCGCCGACGATGATCTCGCGGGCCTTCTGGTCCGCCTCTTCCTTGGTCTGGTCTTCCATGTTGCGCAGCATCACCGCCATGTCGTGGCGGTATTCCGAGCGCGCGGCATCGAGCACCTGATTCCGGGCATCCTCGACGGAAAGACCGGAGATGCGTTCGAGTTCCACGACTTTCTGATGCTCGAGGCTCCTGGCCTTCTCCTCGATCAGCTGGACTTCGCGGAAGCGTCCGTCCAGCAGTTCATCCTTCACTTCAAGCGCCTCGACCTTCTTGTCGAGGGATTCTTCCTTCTGTTCGAGGCGCGTCTTTTCGCGAACGATTTCGGTTTTCTTTTCCTTGAGGTCCTTCTCCAGTTCGAGTCTGCTCTTGTGGATCTCTTCCTTGGCCTGCAGCAGGAGTTCCTTCTTGCGGGTCTCCCCCACCTTGAGCGCTTCGGCCGTCAGCTTCTGCGCCTGGATCTCAGCGGTTTCGATCGATTCCTTGAGTTTCCTGCGGCTGCCGTTCAGTCCGACACGGTTCACGATCGCGGTTGCGACGACTCCGACGAGTACGCCCGCGGCAGCGGCGACGGCTATATCAACTAGCCCGTTTATGGCAATCACCTCCCGATATTTTGTTTTCAAAGTGCAGTTCTGTTTCCAGAATCTTGGCACCTGTTCACGAGTATTCTATAGAAAACGCCTTCCCCGTGTCAACCGATGCCTCCCGCCGCCTTCTCGGAACGCTCCGACGGGTCTTGCATCCACGCGGAATGACGTGCATGGTAGGTGCATGAGACTGGAATTCGTCATCTCGCCGCAGGATGAAGGTCGTCGCGCCGTCGACGTCCTGCAGTTCCGGCATGGTCTGTCCGGTACGCTGGTGAAGCGCATCCGCCTCTACGGCGAACTGACCTGCAACGGCCAGCCGATCTGGATGATCGCGCCCATTCATGCCGGCGACCGCATCGTCGCGACGCTGGCGGGCGTTCCACCCTCCGAGCGGAGTCCGGACGCCCTCGGCGGCGAGGACCTTCAGGCGGCCTTCCAGGCCGATGGAGGACGCATCCTGCTTCTCGACGCCCATCTGTGCGTCCTGGAGAAGCCCCCCTTCTGGCTATCCCACCCGAATCGGGACGAGTCCCGCCTCGCCGTCACGGACTTCGTACGGACCCTCACGGGCGTCGTCGGCGTCCACCCCGTCAACCGCCTCGATTCGGGTACCTCCGGACTCATGATCGTCGCACTCGACCCCTATGGCCACGACACGCTTTCCAGACAGAGCCGGGCCGGAGAATGCGTACGGGAATACGTGGGAATCGTCCATGGAACACCGGTTCCCCCAGGGGGAAGGATCGATGCGCCCATCGGGGTCGACCCGGAGAACAAGGTCCGCAGGACGGTACTTGCGGACGGCAAGGACGCCGTCACGGACTATCGGACGGAGTCCTCGCGGGAGGTGGAAACGGGAGCGGGTCGCGCTGTGATCTCCGTCGTCCGCTTCACGCTGGATACGGGACGCACGCATCAGATCCGGGTCCACGCCCGGCATGCCGGCATCCCGCTCATCGGCGACCCTCTGTATGGAATCCGCTATGGATCGAGTTGCGAAGGGTACGCGGAACCCTCGCTCGTCCTCGACGGACGCATCTCCCGTCAATCGCTCCACGCTGCCCGACTTGGTTTCCGTCATCCCGTCGAAGGAGACCTTCGTGACTTCGAAAGCGCGTTACCCCGGGACATGCAGGACGTCCTGGACGGGAATCGGAAACGCAACGTCGCGGAAGAACCCGGCTAGACCGCCGACGCCCGGACCGAATCGGCGTGGGTCAGCAGTTTCTCCGCGAGGTCGATCGCCTCGGACTCTCCCGTTCCCCCGGAAAGCAGCCGTGCGAGTTCGACTCTCCGGTCGTTCCGGTCCAGGGCGCGCAGGGAGGTCCATGTGCGCAGGCCGTCGGTGGACTTCTCGATGAGGATCTGGTGGTCGGCCATGGCGGCGATCTGAGCCATGTGCGTGACGCAGAGCACCTGATGGTTGCCTGCGATGCGAAGGAGCTTCTCGCCGACACTACCGGCCGTGCGTCCGCTGATGCCCGTGTCCACTTCGTCGAAGATCAGGACCGGGATGCGGTCGGCGTCGGCCAGGATGGACTTGATGGCCAGCATGATGCGTGCGGCCTCCCCGCCGGAGGCGATCCGCGCCAGAGGCTTCAAGGGCTCTCCGGGGTTGGGCGAGATCAGGAATTCCACCTGGTCGAGTCCGGATCGCGTGAATCGGGGGAAATCCGACAACTCGGCCAAGGTACCCTGCCCTTCGGGTGTACCGGCGATCCGGACGGAGAAGCGGACCCCCTTCATGCCGAGGGACTCGAGTTCATTGCCGATCCGTTCGGAAATCGCCGTGGAGGCCTGCGTGCGCAGGCGCGTCATGACGGCGGCCCTCTCCATCAATCGTCGGGACTGCTGCACGGCTTCCTTTTCCAGACGCGAATATTCCTCTTCCCCGTCTTCGAGCTCGAGGAGTCGCTTCGAGGCCGTATCGAGGAATCGGGCGACCTCCTGGAGAGAACCTCCGTATTTCTTCTTGAGTCGGAACAGGACATCGAGGCGTTCGTCGATCTCCTCGAGCTCACCGGGCTGGATCTCGATTCCGTCGAGGAGGCGCCGGATTCCTGCCGCCGCGTTCTCCACGGAGAATCGTCCGTCTTCAAGGGATTGGCGGTACTCTTCGGCCTTCGGGACACTGCGCGCGGCGGTTTCGATGCGGGAAACGGCCGAGGACAGGAGTACGGAGACCGAAGTCTCCCCGTCCCCTTCGAGGATGTCGTAGACCGCCTCCAGCGACTCGATGATGCGGCCGGCGTTCGCGACGACCTTGCGACGGGCGGACAGTCGGTCGTCCTCGTCGCGCTGCACGGCAGCCTTCGTGATCTCGTCGACCTGATAGCGGAGCAGGTCGAGGGTCCTCTCTCGTTCCGCCGGGTCCGCGCCGAGATACTCCATGCGTCGCCGGATCTCCTGCAGACGGTCCAGGTCGGCGCCGAAGGAAGCGATCGCCTGGAAGACGGGTTCGCCGATGTAGCGGTCGAGCAGGGTCAGATGGGTCTCCGTACGGAAGATGGCCTGGTTGTCGTTCTGTCCGTGGATATCGACCAGGTAGGAAAGAAGCTCCTTGAGGACGGCCAGCGGAACCAGACGGCCGTTCACCCGGCACAGGTTCCGTCCTGAAATCGAGATCTCGCGCCCGACGAGCAGGTCCTCTCCAGTGTCGAGGCGGATGCCGGTCGATTCGAGGAAGTCCTGGGGAACCCGACCCGCGACATTCTGGAAGACCGCTTCGATGGAGGCGGTCTCGCTGCCGCTTCGAATCATGTCCTTGCTGGTTCTTTCTCCGGCGATGGCGGAGATCGCATCGATGACGATCGATTTCCCGGCACCGGTTTCTCCTGTAAGGACGTTCAGCCCTGTGGACGGCATGATTTCGACGCGATCGATCAATGCGAAGTCCTTGATCTCCAATCGTACCAGCATCAGAGCCTCTCTTCCCCACCGTGTCCGATCATGCGCAGGATCCGTTCGCGAAGCGTCGTCGCCAGGGACTCGGTGCGTGCGATGATGAGGACGGTGTCGTCTCCGGCGATGGATCCGAGCAGTTCGGGGATGCGCATGGAGTCGATGGCGGAGGCGCACGCCTGCGCCATCCCCGGCAGGGTGCGGACGACGATCGTGTTGAGCGCGCTGTCGCAGGAAACGGCGGTCTCGGCGAAGACCTTCATCAGGCGGCCGGCGGAGACTTCACCGGTCCGGTCCATCGGCACGTACTTCTGGGCGCCCGAGGAGGACGTGACCTTGATGATGCCCAGTTCCTTGACGTCCCGGGAGACGGTCGCCTGCGTGACCTGAAGACCCGTGGCCAGAAGACCCGCGACGAGGTCCTCCTGGGTCGAGATCTCGCGGGATTCGATCAGGGCCAGCAGACGCGACTGGCGCTCATGCTTTGTCACGTTCCTGAGCCCCTCCTCTGGCGTAGATCTTTCCAGGCAGCGACCCGTAGAAATCGGAAGCGCCGAGTCGCAGGAGAC
>CAXNDY010000160.1:0-4105 GCA_964201095.1 Saccharofermentanales bacterium | reverse complement strand
TTCCTCGGCGCGGAGAACATCATCGACGCGGCCGGCGGCGTCTGGATCGACGTGAAGGAAGCCGAGATCCCCTGGGTCAACAAGAACCTCCGCGAGGAGAACGACGTCATCTTCAAGGATACGCCCGCGGTCGCCGACCTCACGCAACCCGGCCTCCAGCTCCTCAACGGACGCCAGGCCGTCTGCTACGCCCGGGTACGCAAGCTCGACAGCGACTTCAAGCGCACGCAGCGCGAGCGGGACGTCGTGAAGGCCCTGATGGAGAGCTTCTCCAGGGTCGACCTCGTCCGCAAGACGCAGATCGTCCAGAAGGGCCTCTCCTGCGTCACCACGAACCTGACGCCGAGCGAGATCACCTGGCTCTCGCTCGAGGTCCTCCCGCTGCTCGGCAGCGGCATCGCCGAAATGCGCCTGCCCACGGACGGCGATTACACGGTCTACACGAACGGCGTCTGGTGCATGATCGCCGACCCGAACCGCCTCATTCCGAAGGTCCAGGAGTTCATCTGGGAACAGACCTTCCCGTTCGAACCCTATCCGACCATCCCGCCCCCGCACCCGACTTCGGAGCCGACGCCCACCGTCACGCCCTCCGTCGCGCCGACCGCGACGCCGGAAGCGACATCGACCCCGACCCCGGATGTCACGCCCGAGACCACGCCCGAGCCGACCGTTACGCCCGGAGGGACGCCGGAGGCGACTCCGGACGCATCTCCCGCCCCGACAGCGACTCCAGCCGGCTGATCGACCGGAACGGCCCTGTTTCGGATGAAACAAGCCCTTGAAAGTGTCGCCCCTATCCTTCATACTCGAATGGTTTCCCAAAGCCCGACAAGGAGGAGTTGCCCATGGAAGGAAATGTGGACCTCATGACCTATCTCCTGCTGCTGAAGCGGCGGGCCGTCGTCGTGGTCCTGACCGTTCTCGTCGCCCTCGGCGGCGCCGGCGTCTACACGTTCGTGTTGGCGACGCCCCAGTACACCGCGAACACCGTGCTCTTCGTCTGGCAGAACCGGACGACCGACACCACGGGGACCGGGATGACCTACAACGACCTGCTGTTCTACGACAAGCTGGTCAGCGACTACCGCGAGCTCTGCAAGAGCCGCACCGTCGCCTCGCTCGTGGCGGCGAAGATGGGACTTCCCGAAAGCATGGCCGGCGTGCTGGCCGCCAAGATCGACGTCACGACCAAGAGCAACACCCGCCTCCTCATGATCACCGTGACCGACCCCGACCCCGGATTCGCAGCCAACATGGCGAACTCCACGGCGGCGGTCTTCCAGCAGGTCGTCGTCGAGAAGATGGGCGCCGAGAACGTCCAGGTGATCGACGCCGCCATGACGCCGACCAGCCCGGCCTCGCCCAACAAGCCCATGAACATGCTGATCGCCCTGATCGTCGGACTCGCCGGCGGCGTCGGTCTGGCGTTCCTGATCGACTTCCTCGACAGCACGGTCAAGACCATCGAGGAGATCGAGTCCATCACCGGCTGCAACCTGCTCGGCGTGGTTCCCGAATTCGAATCGGAAAACTAGAGGAGGAGAGACAAGGCATGCTCGACGAGAAAACCCTGCAGACCCTCTCCGCACCGCGGTCCCCGGTTGCCGAGTCCTTCCGCGTCACCCGGACGAACATCGAGTTCTCCAGCGTCGACAAGGAAATCAGGACGATGGTCATCACCAGTTCGACCAAGGGAGAGGGCAAGACGACCACGGCCTCGAACCTCGCCGTCACCTTCGCCCAGCTCGGGCGACGCGTCCTCCTCGTGGACACCGACTTCCGTCGTCCGATGATCCACCGCGTCTTCGGCGTCGACAACCGCACCGGTCTCACGACCACCCTGCTGAAGCACGGGAACCCGCTCGAGTACGTCCGCACGACGGCCGTGCCCGGTCTCAGCGTGCTCACGTCGGGACCGATCCCCCCCAACCCGGCCGAACTGCTCATGACCGGCACGATGAAGGACTTCATCGACCACGTCCGCACCCAGTTCGACCACGTGCTCTTCGACACCCCGCCGGTCACGATCGTCACCGACGCCGCGATCATGGCCACCAAGGTCGACGGAACGATCCTCGTCGTCCGCTCCGGAGCGGTCGACCGCAGGCTGCTGAAGCGCTGCAAGGAACTGCTCGACCAGGTCAAGGCGAACCTCCTCGGCGTCGTCGTCAACGGCATCAACCGCGAGAACGAGGCTTATTATTACCAGTACTACTACTACAGCTACTACGGGGAGGGCCAGCCCACCTCCAAGAGGCGGAAGCACCGCAGACGCAAGAAGAGGAGCCCTGCCGAGACCGTTCCGATCGTGCGGGAGCCCCAGGGGATCCGTTCCGACATCGGCCAGAACGAGCCGCCGCCCCCCCCGCCGACGAAGTCCTAGACTTGGGCACCGGCATGGTCGACGTCCACGCCCATCTGCTGCCCGGCATCGACGACGGGGCGAAGGACCTCGAGGCCTCTCTGGAGATCCTTGCGCTCTATCGGAAGCAGGGCGTCACGGATGTCGTCTGCACGCCGCACCTGCCCCACCCCACGGACGCCATCATCGACATCGCCGGCTTCCGCGCAGCCGTCGACCGTCGCGATCAGGCTCTCGGCCTTCTCCGCGATGCGACCGCCGAAACCTTCCCCGAGATCTCGCTGCATGCGGGAGCGGAACTGCTCCTGTCCTCCTATCTCCCCGGGATCCTCAGGATCTTCGTCCAGGAATGCGCCCTCGCGGGGTCGCAGTACCTTCTGGTCGAGTCCCCCGTATTCGTCCCCGGAAGCCTGCGCGCCATCGACCGCATGCTGTTCAACATCCAGCTCGCGGGCCTCGTGCCCATCCTGGCGCACCCCGAACGCATGAACCTGACCCGCTTGGACCTCGCCGTCCTGCTCGAGTGGGTCGCCCAGGACCGCCTCCTGCTCCAGGTGAACGCCGGGACCCTGCTCCCCGCCGAAACCCTTCCGCAGGACCGCCGCGAGCGTCACCGGCAACGTCAGGAGATCGTCGAACCCCTGTTCGCCGCCCATGCCGTTCACGTCATCGCCTCCGACACCCACGGCCCCGACGTGCGGCCGCCCGTCCTGGACGCCGCCTTCTCCGTCGCCTCCGCCAAATACGGGGTCGATACGGCGCGGCGCCTGTTCTTCGACAACCCGAGGCGCATCCTGGAAGGCGGCGACGTCGCGTGAGCACCGCGGACCTCGTCCTGCTCGCCTTCCTCGCCCTGTCCGTCCTCGTCGGCGTCCTGCGCGGTTTCGTGCGCATGCTCTACCGCTTCGCCTCCACGGTGGTCTCGTTCCTGATCTTCCTCTTCCTCGCCCCGCCCGTAGCGGCCGCCATCCAGGGATTCCCCGTCTTCGACGCCCCACGCACCGCTCTGCGCGATTTCCTGCTGCAGGCGGCTTCGGGAGATGCCTCACGGTCCGTCGCGTCCGTCGTCGACTCCATGGGCGTATCGGGACTACCAGCGCCGCTTCGGGAAATCCTGCTGTCCGGCTTCCCGGACACGGGCGTCTCGCTGTCGTCCGCGATGGAACCCCTTTCCGCCGTCCTGTTCCTTTTCCTGCTGACCGCCGTCGTCGGCCTCGTGCTCTTCGTCGTCGCCTCCGTGCTGCTCCTCGTCGCCACCACGGCGGTCGAAGCCGCGCTCCACAAGGTGAAGGCCCTCGATGGAGCCAACCACCTCGCCGGCGGCGTGCTGGGACTCCTCGAGGGAGCCCTGACCGTCTTCGTCCTCCTCGGCCTGCTGGCCCTCGCCGCCCCCTGGCTTCCGGACGCCGTACGTCTCGTGGAGGGCACCACCGTCCTCGCCTTCCTGTACCACGCCAACCCGCTGTTCGCCCTCCTTCCGCTCTAGCCGGGGAAGGGCGTTTCCCGGTCCCGCTCCGCCCCCGGTCGCGTTTGACAAGACCCGCGGGTCTATGGTAGCATCTCCATGCTTTATCTCTAGAGCGCTTATTTTTTCGTGAACATAGAAGGTCGCCACGAGCGGAGGTGTTGGACAATGGCCAAGGCAGGTGCGAGGGACAAGATCACGCTGGCGTGCGAGGTCTGCAAGCAGCGGAACTACAATTCCATGAAGAACAAGAAGAACGACCCCGAAAGACTCGA
>CAXNDY010000159.1:0-4145 GCA_964201095.1 Saccharofermentanales bacterium | reverse complement strand
GGCGGCCGCGTCGGCGCGGGTGGCGAGCAGGTTCGCGCCGCGGCCGAGCAGGCTCGCGGAGATCGCGGCGATGTGCGCGGGCTTCTTGCCTTCCGAGAAGATGACCTCGGGAAATCCGCTGCGCGCCGTCCGGGCGTGGTCGACCTTGGCGAAGCCGAGGTCCTCGGAGGACAGGGAGCGGAGCCGGGCGAAGGCGTCGTCCGCGCCGAGGCGGCCGGCGGCCAGGTCGTCGACGACCCGGCGGATCCGTTCGTCGTTCGATTCCGGCATCGCGTGTCCGTTCATGGGCATGACCCTCCCCCTACTTCTCGTTCTTCATGCCGGCGAGGAACGACTGGATGAAGCCGTCGAGGTCGCCGTCCATGACGGCCTGCACGTCGCCGGTCTCGAAGCCGGTGCGGTGGTCCTTGACCATGGTGTAGGGCATGAAGACGTAGGAGCGGATCTGGCTTCCCCAGGCGATCTCCATCTGGACGCCCTTCAGGTCCTCGATCTTCTCCATGTGCGCCTCCATGGCCAGCGCGTAGAGCTTGGACTTGAGCATGGTCATCGCGGTCTCGCGGTTCTGGATCTGGGAGCGCTCGGTCTGGCAGGTCACCACGCAGCCGGTGGGGATGTGCGTGATGCGGATGGCGGACTCGGTCTTGTTGATGTGCTGGCCGCCGGCGCCCGAGGCGCGGTAGGTGTCGACGCGCAGGTCCTCCGAGCGGATCTCGATCTTGATGTCGTCGTCGAGCTCGGGCATGACGTCGAGCGAGGCGAAGGACGTGTGGCGCCGGCCGGAGCCGTCGAAGGGGGAGATGCGGACGAGACGGTGGACGCCCTTTTCGGATCGGAGATTGCCATAGGCGTTCTCGCCCTGGACCATGAACGTGATGCTCTTGAGGCCGGCTTCGTCTCCTTCGAGGACGTCGGTCACCTTGACGACGTATCCCTTGCGTTCCGACCAGCGCATGTACATGCGGTAGAGCATCTCGACCCAGTCCTGTGCCTCGGTGCCGCCGGCGCCGGCGTGGAGCGACAGGATCGCGTTGTTACGGTCATAGGGCTCGGTGAAGAGGGTCTCGAGGCGCAGTCTTTCGAAGTCCGCCTGCAGCTCCTTCATGCCGTCGGCCACTTCGGCCGCGACACCCAGGTCCTCGGCCTCGGAACCGAGTTCGCAGAGCACGAGCAGGTCCTCGCGCCGGCCTTCGATGCCATCGAAGCGCTTCACCTTCTCCTGGAGGCGACGGATGCGCTGCTGGGTCTGCTGGGCCTTCTCGACGTCGTCCCAGAAGCCGGGTTCCTGCGCGCGGGACTCGAGCTCGGAAGCCTCCTCGAGGGCGCGTTCGATGTGCAGGGCTTCGCGGAGAAGCCGCGTGTCCTCGGCCATGCGCTCCAGTTCGAGGCGGTAGGAGTCGAACTCAAACATGGCGGATCCTCCGGGCGGTGAAACGCTGGAGGCGCACCATGGCCTCCTCGATGCTTTCGATGGAGTAGGCGTAGCAGATGCGGCAGAAGCCCTCTCCGGCCTCGCCGAAGGCGTTTCCGGGGACGACGGCGACCCTTTCCTCGGCCAGGAAGGTCTCGCAGAATTCCGTGGAGGTCATGCCGGTCGCACGGATGTCGGGGAAGACGTAGAAGGCGCCGAGCGGGTCGAAGCAGGACAGGCCGGCCTTGCGGACGGCGTCGACGACGACGCGGCGGCGGCGGTCGTACTCCTCGACCATGGCGGCGACGTCGGCGTCGCAGCTGCGAAGCGCTTCCGTTGCCGCATACTGGGCGGTCGTGGGCGAGCACATGATGGCGTACTGGTGGATCTTGTTCATCGCGGCGAGGATGGGCGCGGGGCCGCAGGCGTAGCCGATGCGCCAGCCCGTCATGGCGTAGGCCTTCGAGAAGCCGCCGACGTAGACCGTGCGGTCCTTCATCGAGGGGAACGAGGCGATGCTGGTATGCACGGCGGAAGCGTAGGTCAGCTCCGCATAGAGCTCGTCGGTGATGACGATCGCGTCGGTTCCCTGGAGGACGGCGACGAGGGCGGCGAGTTCGTCGCGGGACAGCACGGCGCCGGTGGGGTTGTTGGGGAAGCCGAGGACGATGGCCTTGGTGCGCGGGGACAGGGCCGCGCGCAGGCGGTCGGGGTCGAGCTTGAAGCCGTCCTCCGCGAGGCAGGGCACGCTGACGACGGTGGCGTCGGACAACACGGCGCACGACAGGTAGGAGACGTAGCAGGGCTCGGGGACGATGACCTCGTCGCCGGGGTTCACCAGGGCGCGGAGGGCGATGTCGATGGCCTCGCTGCCGCCCACGGTCACGACGGTCTCGGTGTCGGGGTCGTACGAGAGTGCGAATCGGCGGTCGAGGTAGCGGCAGATCTCCTGGCGGAGGTCCTTGAAGCCCTGGTTGGGCGAGTAGTGGGTGTGCCCGCGCTCGAGCGACTGGATGCCGGCTTCGCGGATGGGCCAGGGCGTCACGAAATCGGGCTCGCCGATGGACAGCGATATCGCGCCCTCCTTCATCTCGTTGACGAGATCGAAGAACCTGCGGATCGCCGAGGGGCGGATGGCCTGGACGCGGCGGGACAGCATCCGTTCCGGGTTCATACGAACAGCGCTTCCTTCTCTTCGTCCGGGCGGGGGTTGAACTCGGTGCCCTGCATCTTGTACTTCTTGAGGATGAAGTGCGTGCCGGTGGACAGCACCGAAGCGAGGGGGGCGATGCGCTCGGAGACGAACCGCGCGACGGCCTTCAGGGAATCGTCCTCGACGATGACCATGAGGTCGAATCCGCCGGACATGAGGTAGCACGACTTGACCTGCGGGTGGCTGTAGATCCTGCGGGCGATCCGATCGAAGCCCTCGCCGAGCTGGGGGGTGATGCGCACTTCGATCAGCGCGGTCACGGGGTCGCGGTCGGTCTTCTCCCAGTCCACGACGGCTCCATAGCCGAGGATCACCTTCTCGCGCTCGAGCGCGGAGATGGCGTCGGCGACTTCCGCTCCGGTCGTCCCGGTCATCACGGCGATGCGCTCGGGGGTCAGGCGCGCGTCCTTCTCCAACAGGTCGAGGATCCGTTCACGTTGTCCCATGGATTCTTCCTCCTTCGGGAAGTGAAAACCGGGCGGCCGCCTTTTCCGCGGTCGCCCGGCCACTGTCGGAACCGCGGATTCAGATGCGGGCGACGCCCGACTTGCGTGCGGCGGCGGACACGGCGGCGGCCACGGTCGGGCCGACCCTGGGGTTGAACGGCGACGGGATGACGAAGTCGGGAGCCAGTTCGGCGTCGCTCACGAGGGAGGCGATGGCGAAGGCGGCGGCGAGCTTCATCTCGTCGTTGATGTCGCTGGCGCGCACGTCCAGGGCGCCGCGGAAGACGCCGGGGAACGCGAGCACGTTGTTGATCTGGTTGGGGAAATCGCTGCGGCCGGTGCCGACGACCTTGGCGCCTGCGGCCTTGGCGAGGTCGGGCATGATCTCGGGCTTCGGGTTGGACATGGCGAAGACGATGGGGTCCTTGGCCATGGAGCGGACCATGTCCTGCGTGCAGGTGTCGGGACCGGACACGCCGATGAAGACGTCGGCGCCCTGGATGACGTCGGCGAGGGAGCCCTTCTTCATCTTGAGGTTGGAGATCTTGGCCATCTCGGCCTTCTCGGAGTTCAGGTCCTCGCGGCCGACGTAGATCGAGCCCTTGCGGTCGCACAGGACGACGTCGGTGAGACCGCAGGCCATCAGCAGCCGGGTGACGGAGATGCCGGCGGCGCCGGCGCCGTTCACGACGACGCTCATGTCCTTCATCTGCTTGCCGGCGAGCTTGAGGGCGTTGATCATGGCGGCGAGCGTGACGATGGCGGTGCCGTGCTGGTCGTCGTGGAAGATCGGGATGTCGCACTCGGCCTTGAGGCGGCGCTCGATCTCGAAGCAGCGGGGGGCGGAGATGTCTTCCAGGTTGACGCCGCCGAAGCTGCCGGCGAGGAGCTTGACGGTCCTGACGATGTCCTCGACGTCCTTGGAGCGGATGCAGAGGGGGAAGGCGTCGACGTCGCCGAAGGTCTTGAAGAGGACGCACTTGCCTTCCATGACGGGCATGCCGGCTTCGGGACCGATGTCGCCGAGTCCGAGCACCGCGGTGCCGTCGGTCACGACCGCGACGAGGTTCCAGCG
>CAXNDY010000158.1:0-4159 GCA_964201095.1 Saccharofermentanales bacterium | reverse complement strand
GGCGGCCCTTGCGGACGTGGAGCAGCTCGTGGAACTCATGGCGGCTCGGGGCCGACATCGACCAGCCCTTTTCGTAGCGCAGTTCCATTCCCTTGAAGACCACGGGGATGGAGCCGGCGGACTCCGCGATGCCGCGGGTGACGGCGGGGAGGATGTCTTCGAACAAGGCGGACACCTGCCTTCTTGCCGGTCGTGCCGCAGGGAGGCTCGTCGGAGAAATGCAGCACGATGGGGCAACTTGACTATAGCAGAATCGTGCCTCGCGCGTAAACCGGCGGGGGCGCCGACGGTTGCCGGAAAACGATGGCTCCCGTACCTCGTCGGAGGTACGGGAGCCGGTTTCGATCTATATTCCGCTGTCCTGGGGGATGAAGCCGGAGAGGAGCACCTTCAGCTGCTCGGTCTCGTGGCCGTTGAGCGCGACGCCGCGGCTCATCTTGTCGTGGTCCGGCGCCCAGTCGCGGATGTCGAGGCGCGCCGGCTTGGTGTTCCAGCTCACGATGTTGACCTCGCGGGTCCAGCCGCGGGGGCTGGTGCTGAGCACGCCGACGTGTCCGACGATCTCGAACGAGAAGTCGTCGGGCTGGCTCGTGTGCGGCTCGGGCGAATCCCGGCGGTCCGCGGCCGTCCTCGGTCTGCCCTCCTGGGGCTGCGCCTGCGTCTGCACGGGGTTCGGGGTGGAGTTCTGGATCCGGTTCATGTTTCGTCCTCCTTCTCTTCTATTCCATCGTCTCGTTGACGAGGATCGCCTTGATCCGGCCTTGCACTTCGGCTTCGGCCAGCCTTGCCGCCTGCGCCGCATCCACGTCCAGACAGAGGATGGCCGGCGCAGCCGCCCCCGTCCCGATTCCGACCAGGTTCCCCTTGGCGTCCATCACCCCGGCGACGCGGACCTCCAGCAGCACCTCGTGCACCAGGGTGTCGTCCGGGCCATCCGACATCAGATGGAGGTCGACCCGGTTCCCCTCGGCGAGCCACCATCCGGCCGCATCCTCCGCCTTCAGGGCGAGCGCGTAGATTCTCCGGCCGGCTCCCGCCCCCGGGTGGAGCGTTCCCGTCGCGACGGCGGAGAACCTCTCCCGGAGAAGGATCTCCCCTTCGAAGAGGGGGACGGCCGCGCGGAGTCCGACGACCTCCTCCACCGTCAGCAGGGCATCGGCGGGGAGGCTCTCCGCGGACATCCGCACCGTCTTCACGCCGTCGGCGGTCAGGAGACTTCCCGCGGGAAGGTCTGCGGCCAGTACCGGCACGGGAATCCCTTCCACGGCCTCGGTCGGACGCACCGCCAGATAGGTGACGGACAGCATCGCGGCCGCGGCGAGACAGGCGATGAGGATCTGTTTCCTTCGGGTCATCTCGGACTCCTTTCTTCTTCACGGTTCGACGGGCAGGTCCACGCGGCAGGACACCTGCGCCACGGCGGGCACGACTTCGCCGAAGAGTCCGGTATCCAGCGTGCCGGGACGTCCCGGCCGATACCGCATCGTGCAGACGACCGTGCCTTCCGCTTCCAGGGTGGCTCCGACATCGACCACGCAGCCCTGCAGGGGTCCGTTCGCCGTATTGGCCGATACTTCAGCCGCCAGCCACTCCCGGAACGCCGCCATCTCCGTCTCCCCGATCCCGTCCGTCAGCCGCGCCAGCGAAAGAGCCGGGAAGGCGCAGGTCGCGGACGCCTCCAGCGACGTACGGGCCTCCTCGACGAGAACCGCCGCGTACAGCACCTTCACGCACAGTCCGAACAGCGGGACCACGAGGCAGACCGCCACGACGGCCCATACCAGCACGGCGGCTACCGAACCTCGCCTTCGTAGGTGGAGATCCGGCGGCAGACCGTTTCCTTTCTGAACCATAGCGTCGCCACCTCCCCGGTGTTCACTTCCCAACCCGAAATGCGCCGCACCCACGTCGTTGCGCGCACTTCGAGCACGAGGGGGGCCCCGAAGGGCGCCCCCTCCGTCGCGTCGATCGAGACGTCGCCGAACCCGGCGGCCCCCAGCGAGGCCGCCAGATCCGACTGGTCCGCTTCCGGCAGACCTCCGAGGGCGTCCATGCGGAACAGGGCCTCCCGGCACAGCAGGTCGAACTCCGCCCGTCGCAGGAATGGGGCGAGCATGCCCACCATCCCGAGGGTCAGGGCGACCAGCAGCACCGCGGATACGACCGCGACCAGCGTCCTGTCCAGCATGGCGCACCTCCTTCGGCCTATACCGTGAACATGGTGTCGGCCATGTCGCCCCACCAGGTGCCCAGGCGGTCGAGCAGGTCGCCGGCGAAGGTCTGGAGGCCGGGGATCACCACCAGCGCCGCGATGATGACGCCGGCCGCGATGCCGATGACCTCGTTGATGCCGAAGCCCCTGCGGGTCTTCAGGCGGCGGACCGAGGTGGACAGTCCCTGCTTGGCGGATTCGAGGGCGATGGCGGTGAAGAGGACGGGGTGGGATTTCTTCGTGTTCATCAGAACACCTCCTTATATCGCGCCGGCCATGCGAGGGCCGGGTCGCTACGAGAACACGCTGCCCAGCGCCGCATAGGCGTCGTAGAGCACGGGCAGCAGGAAGAGCATCACCAGAGGAGAGGCCGACAGGAGCGCGGCGGCGACGAGTCGGGTGCGCACCCCCTCCGTCTCCTTCTGGATTCCGTTGAAGTACTTCGAGAACATGATCTCCTCCATGCGCCAGAGCATCCGTCCGCCGCCGCCCGTGTCGATGCATTGCCGGATGCCGACGCACAGCATCTCGCAGTCGTACCCCCGGAAGGAACGGCGCAGTTCATCGAGCGAGCGCTCGAGGTCGAGGGTCAGTTCATAGGCGGCGACGAAGCGGACGAAGACTTCCCGCACCTCGCGGTCGTCCATCACCTCGTGGAGGCCCCGAACGGCGTCGGTCGCGCGGATGCCGGACCCGATCTGCGCATCCAGGAAGCGATAGGCCTTGTAGGCGTTCCGGGTCAGCGCCCGGGAGCGCGACGCCGCACGGGAGGCCACCACGGCACGCGTGGCTCCGACCACGGCCAGACCCAGCCCGAGACTCGCGCCGGCTCCGCGTCCCGCCAGCAGACCGATGCAGGCCAGCATCACGGGCACCGGGGCCAGGCAGGCCAGATAGCCCTGCCACGCCCATTCGGCGCGATAGCCCGCTTCGTCGACCACCCGTTCGCAGCGCGTCCGGATCGGCACCATCCATTCCGGCGTCGCGACCGACCTGCTCCGTCCTATTTTCTCGGTGCGGGTCGGCATCGCGGTACGGAGGACCCGGTCGGTCCAGCAGGCGACCGTCGGGGCCGCGAAGTAGGCGACCGAAGCCCCGAGCATCGCGGCGAAGAGGGCGAATCCTACCGCGGCGCTCATCCCCGCACCCCGGAAGCGGACAGCAGCAGGTACGCGCCGGCGAGATACAGTCCGATGCCTGCATAGGCGGCGATTCCGCCGAGCTGCGTCCCGAGGAACAGCGTCTTCGCCGAGCCGCCTCCGGATAACAGGGCGAGGGCGACGGGCGGCACCAGACCCAGGACGCCGAGGACGATGGCCCGGTCGCGGGCGGTGGAGATCCTGCGGCGGTTGTATTCCTCCTCGATGCGGCCGAGCTGCGTCTCCGTTCCCTCGAGGAACTTCGGCAGGTCGCCGCGATAGCGGAGGTTGAAGCGCACGGCCACCACGAAGTCGTGGAACTGCGGGTGGTCGGAGACCTCCCCGAAGAGCTCGAGCGAGCGCTCGACCCCCATGCCGCCGCGGATGCGCGTCACGAGGTCGCGCACATGGCCCTTCATGGGTTCCCCGAGGCCGGTGGCGAGACTCTTCTCGAAGGCGAAGAGCAGGTCCTCCCGGACGGCGCACCAGCGGTTCAGCAGACCGACCAGTTCGAGAAGCCGGCGACGGGTCCGCTCTCCCTGGACGGCGGCGATCGTGTCCAGCGTCAGGAACTGCGCGCCGGCCGCGGCGATGGCGGCACCAGTGGCGACGATCGGCCCGGCCCCGCTTCGGAAGACGAGGCCCCCGACGAGAAGGGATGTCCCGAGTCCGACCCGGATCAGGGCGCGGCCATGGAAACCCGGCCAGAGCCGACCCAGCCCGGCGCGCTTCGCCAGTCCCCCGATGCGACGCTCAAGCGCCGTCTCCGCATGGTTCCTCCGCGGGTCGGCCTTCGGGCTCCGCTGTC
>CAXNDY010000157.1:0-4184 GCA_964201095.1 Saccharofermentanales bacterium | reverse complement strand
GTGGCCGCGAGAGGCGGGAGGATGTCGTCCCAGGTGCCGGAGATCAGGGCGACGGGCATGGATGGTTTCGCTGGGCCCAGCGAGGCGACCCAGGGGAGCGTGGTGTCGTCGGTCGCGGTGAAGAAACCGGCCTGGGTGGACGGGACCAGCGAGACGGAGGTGCCGAGAAGGACGAGGCCGGCGTAGGGGACGGAGCTGCCGGCGGCGAACTGGAGCGCGGAGCGGGCGCCCATGCTGTGGCCGGCGAGCACGAGTCGTTCGGGGGCGATCCCGGACAGGTCGAGGAACTGCGCGACGGCATCGCCATAGGCGTTGGCCGTGACGGCGGTGGCGGCGTTGTCGAAGCCGAGCTTGCCGCCGGAGGTTCCGTGGCCCGGCATGTCGAACGTGAAGACGTCGAATCCGGCGCGGGCGAAGGCGGTCGCGGCAAGAGCCATCGTCAGGCGGTCGCTGCCGAATCCGGCGGCGAGGACGACGCCGCGGTCGGACCCGGTCCGGTACCAGGTTCCGACCAGACGGGCGTCCGAGGCCGTTTCCAGGAAGGTGACGGTCTGCGTGTCGGCAACACGGGTCTTGCTGGAGCGGAGCACGATCGAGAAGGTGGTCGAGGCGAGCAGCAACCCGAGGCAGAGGAGGAGCGCGAGGCTCTGGCCGAGGCGGTTCCTTCGGGGTGGCGGATGCTGCTGCGCGGAATGCTTCATCCGGACGATTCCCCTCCCCCGCAGGCCTGCACGCCGTCCTGCCGCTCGGACAGGGTATGGCGGACAGCGGACTTCCACCCGGCGACCAGCGCGGCGCGGCGGGTTCCGTCCATGGTGGGAAGGAAGACGCGCTCGGTGGCGCGTACGGAGGCGAGCGCGGCCTGGTCGGGCCAGACGCCGGTCGCGAGGCCGGCGAGGCAGGCGGCGCCGAAGGCGGTGGTCTCGATGACGGCGGGGCGGTCGACGGGGACGTCGGACAGGTCGGCCTGGAAGCCCATGAGGAACTCGCTGACGCTCGCGCCGCCGTCGACGCGGAGGGATACGATGGGCGCGCCGGCGTCCGCAGCCATGCAGCACATGACCTCGTCGCTCTGGTAGGCGATGGACTCGAGCACGGCCCGGGCGACCTGGGCCCGGCCGGTTCCGCGATGCAGACCAGTGAGGGTGCCGCGGGCGTAGGGGTCCCAGTAGGGGGCGCCGAGTCCGGTGAAGGCCGGGACGATGTAGACGCCGCCGGTGTCGGGCACGCTGGCGGCCAGCCGGTCGCATTCGGCGGCGGACTGGATCAGGCCGAGTTCGTCGCGCAGCCACTGGATCACGGAGCCGGCGTTGAAGACGCTGCCCTCGAGCGCGTATTCGGGGCCGTTCCCGAGGTCCCAGGCGACGGTCGTGACGAGGCCGCTGCGCGAACGCACGGGGGTGCGGCCGGTGTTCATGAGGAGGAAGCATCCGGTGCCGTAGGTGTTCTTGACCATCCCGGGGGAGAAGCACGCCTGTCCGAAGAGCGCGGCCTGCTGGTCACCGGCGATGCCCGCGATCGGGATCGGCACGCCGAGGAAAGAGGGGTCGAGAATGCCGAAGACGCCGGAGGACGGGAGGACCTTGGGGAGGACGGTGGCCGGGACGTCGAAGATCTGCAGCAGGTCCTCGTGCCAGCGGTTCTCGTGGAGGTCGTACAGCAGCGTTCGTGAGGCGTTCGAGGGGTCCGTGGCGTGGACACGGCCTCCGGTGAGGTGGTAGAGGAGCCAGCTGTCGATGGTGCCGGCGAGGAGTTCCCCGCGGGCGGCCCGCGCGCGGGCGCCGGGGACGTGGTCGAGGATCCAGGCGATCTTGGTGCCGGAGAAATAGGCGTCGAGGACGAGGCCGGTGCGTTCGGCGATCCGGGGTGCGAGGCCACGGGCGCGGACGGTGTCGCAGATGGGCGCGGTCCGGCGGCATTGCCAGACGATGGCGTTGTGGATGGGCCTGCCGGTGTCCCGCTCCCAGACGACGGCGGTCTCGCGCTGGTTCGTGATGCCGACGGCGGAGATGAGGCGCGGGTCGATGCCGGCGGCGGCGACGGTCTCTTTCATGACCTCGGTCTGGCGGGTCAGGATCTCCTCGGCGTCGTGCTCGACCCAGCCGGACTGGGGATAGATCTGGCGGTGGGGCTTCTGGGCCGAGGCGACGAGGGTGCCGTGGACGTCGAAGAGGAGGGCGCGGGAGCTGGTGGTGCCCTGGTCGAGCGAGAGGACGTAGGGAGCTTCGTGCCGGAGCGTCATGGAGCGTCCTCCTTGCGTAGGCCGGCGGGTGCGGCAGGTGCCGTCCCGCGTGCGGACGAGGAGCAGGCCTGCGCGGAGCCGGAGGCGACGAGGTCGACGCCGGTGCCGAGGAGGTCTGCGGATAGGACCTGTCCGGGCTTCACGGGGGCGTCGACGAAGAGGGTGCGGACCAGTCCCATGATGGCGCTCAGCTTGTCGCGGGGCACGGAGGCGGACGTCCGGGCGGGGACGAGCCGGACGGAACCGCCGCGGACGCGGACGGTGGTCGTGAGCATGCGCCGGGGGTCGAGTAGTTCGTCGCGGGCATAGACGGGGCCGCGCTTGCACTGGTGGCCTTCGAACGTGACGGGCTCCCCGTCGTGGAGACCGACGCGGATGCTGCATCCCATGGGGCAGACGGTGCAGGTCACGTTCCTCGTCTCATCCACGGGCGTCACCCTCCACGGATACGGCCAGCGAACCGGCGGCGCGGGCGGCTGCAAGCGAAGCGCCCTTCAGCGCCAGATCCTCCATCTCGCCGGGGACGGCGCGGCGGCGGCGGGCGGAGACCAGCAGGGTGCGGGTCCCGTCGGCGGCGACGGCTTCGAGGCGCAGGGTGCAGGCGCCGAACACGGCGGAGACACGGAACCGGACCTTGACCTCGGCGGGGGGTTCCGGTTCCGGGGTGTCGCGGCGCAGGCGCTGCGGGACGACCGTGCGGACGCCGGGTCCGGCGGCCAGGGAGACGAAGGACGAGGCGGCGGGCGACGGAGTGGCGGATGAGGCGGGCGCGGGAACAGGCGCACCTGCCGCGGCCAGGGCGAAGCGTGCGGCGGAGCGGCCGGCGAGGGAGGCCTCCTCGCTGACGTAGTCGACGAGGTCGTGGACGTGGAGGACGTTTCCGCATGCGAAGACGCCGGGCAGGACGGTCGCGAGGGTCTCGTCGACGACGGCGCCGCCGGTGGCGGTGTCGAGCGTCACGCCGGCGTCCCGGGAGAGTTCGTTCTCGGGAATCAGCCCGACGGACAGGAGCAGCGTGTCGCAGGGGATGTCGACCTCGGTGCCGGGGATAGGCCTGCGGTTCTCGTCGACCTGCGCGGTGACGACGCCTTCGAGACGTTCGCGGCCGTTGATCCGGACGACGGTCGTCGAAAGACGCAGGGGGATGCCGAAGTCGTCGAGGCACTGGACGACGTTGCGCGTGAGGCCGCCGGCGTAGGGCTGCAGCTCGAGGACGGCGAGGACCCTGGCGCCTTCGAGGGTGAGACGGCGGGCCATGATCAGGCCGATGTCGCCGGAGCCGAGAATGACGATGCGGCGGCCGGGGAGCAGTCCTTCGAGGTTGGAGAGGCGCTGGGCGGTACCGGCGGTGTAGATGCCCGAGGGTCGGTCGCCGGGGATCGACAGCGCGCCGCGGGTGCGTTCGCGGCAGCCCATGGCGAGGACGACGGCGGTGCAGTGGATGTGCAGCACGCCGGTGGTGGGGCCGACGACGGAGAGGAGCCAGCCGCCGGCAGGCGCTTCCCGCGTGAAGGAGAGGACCATCGTGTCGAGGAGGACCTCGACGCCGGCCTCGCAGGCGGCGGTGGTCCAACGGTCGGCGTACTCGGGGCCGGTCAGGTCGACGCCGAACTCGTGCAGACCGAAACCGGCGTGGATGCACTGGGGCAGGATCCCCCCGGCGCGGACGTCGCGCTCGACGACCAGCACGCGTCCGGCGCCGGCGCGACGGGCGTTCGTCGCGGCCGACAGGCCGGCGGGACCGCCACCGATCACGGCGACATCGACCGTGCGTTCATGCACCAACGGGTTCATCGGATCCTCCCCTCGACCAGGGCCGACCCGGGTCCCTTCTTGGTCATTTCGGCCTCTTCGGCCGCGAGTTCGCGGGACAGCACCTCGAGGACGCGGGGCAGGCAGAACCCGCTCTGGCAGCGGCCCATTCCGGCACGGGTGCGACGCT
>CAXNDY010000156.1:0-4193 GCA_964201095.1 Saccharofermentanales bacterium | reverse complement strand
CTGAAGGACGATCACTTTCGCCATGTCTTCGCGAACCGTGCGTTGACCGACTACTACGCGAAACCGTCGGAGGAGGTCGTCGGGCGAGTCGACTTCGATCTGATGCCCCGCACGACGGCCAACGTATGCCGCACCACCGACCGCAAGGCCATTCTCGAGAACGCCGAATCCGTCAGCGAGGAGACCGTCAAGGGGAGGATCTTCGAGTCCACCAAGTTCCCCGTCACACTCCTCGATGGGCGCATCGGCGTGGGCGGGATCCTCAGGGACATCACGGAGCGGAAGAAGCACGAGGAGCACCTCCTCTACCTCGGCTACCACGACCACCTCACGGGTCTGCACAACCGGCGCTGCTTCGACGAAGAAATCGAACGCCTCGACCGGGAAGACCATCTACCCCTTTCCGTGGTCGTCGTCGACATCAACGGCGTCAAGTTCGTCAACGACGCGTTCGGCCGCGCCGCAGGCGACCGCATGATCGTCTCGACCGCCCACAGCATCCAGTCCTGCTGCCGCAGGAACGACGTGCTCGCCCGGACCGGCGGCGACGAATTCATGCTGCTGCTCCCGTCCACCGACGCCGAAGCCGCGCGCCACATCATCGAGCGGATCCAGTCGGCCGTCCTCAAGTCCCAGCAGCCCCCCGTCACCGCCGCCGCCGACCCCGCAGTCGACGCAGCGGCCGATGCCGGCGCAGGTGGCGTGATGATCACCATCGCCATCGGCTTCGGCACGAAGACGCACTCCGACGCCTCCATCGCCGAGATCATGAAGTCGGCAGAAGACGACATGTTCCAGAGCAAGCTGCTCGAGCGCAAGAGCTCCCACAACCGGCTGATCTCCTCCATCCGGGCCACCATGCTCGAGAAGAGCCAGGAGACCGAGGAGCACAGCGAGCGTCTGGTCGAGCTCTCCCGGCGCATGGGAGAGATCCTCCAGCTCTCCGCGCGGGAACTGCGCGAGCTCGAGCTCCTGTCCGTCCTCCACGACATCGGCAAGGTGGGCATCCCGGAGAAGATCCTCAACAAGCCGTCGAGACTCGACGCCGAGGAGTGGGCCATCATGCAGAAGCACTCGGAAATGGGCTATCGCATCGCCATGGCCTCCCCCGAACTCGTCTCCATCGCCGACCTCATCCTGACGCACCATGAACACTGGGACGGGAAGGGCTATCCGAAAGGGCTCGTCGGCGAAGCCACTCCGCTGCTCTCCCGCAGCCTCGCCGTGGTCGACGCCTACGACGCCATGTCCGCGGACCGACCGTACCGGAAGAGCATGCCCAAGGAGCAGATCATCGACGAGATCCGCCGCAATATCGGCACGCAGTTCGACCCGACCCTCGCCGTCGTGTTCCTCGAGCAGGTTCTCCCGACGATCCCGTAGGGCGGGTCTTCAGCGAGTCCCTTCTCAGCGGCACAGTTCCTCGAAACAGATCAGCTTCACTTTCGGGTCCGCTGCAGCCGCTTCCCGGCAGCCGGTGGTGAACCCGCGCTTGGCGAAGAGGTGGTAATAACGGTCCTCGTGGGGAAAGAGTCCGCTCTTCGCCCGGAGAGAATTCAGACAATCGAGTCCCACCAGTCGATTCGTCCACTTGCATTCGCAGAAGAGCGCCTGATCCCCTTCGTATGCCAGGATGTCGATTTCCATTTCCTTCAGGGTCGACGGATTCGTCCCCCACCATCGACCGACGTGCGAGGACCAGAACGGCAGTTCATCGGGCAGGAGCCTTCGCGTGAGGTATTCCAGGCAGATCTGTTCGAACACCGGACCCGTGAAAGCCTCCAGCTGAGGCAACACCTTCGTCTCGTAGACCTCGTCGGCGTGGCCCGCCATCAGGCTGTTCAGGTTGGGGTAGACGAAACGGTACCAGAACCGGAACATCGGGTCATCCAGTACATAGACCGTTCTGCGGCTGACGGACTCGGTTACGGGAATGTCCTTGCGCACGAGACCGAGCGCGATCAGGGACGAGAGAAGGTTGCTGCAGGCGCTCGCCGTGATTCCGACCTTTCCGGAGATGTCGGCCTGTCGACTGGCACCTTCCGCGATGGCCGTGATGATCGCATTGTACGCGGCCGGATCCCTCAGTTCCTGCTTCAGGAGGTTGGATGGCTCCTCGAACAGCCGCCCGGACGGACGCAAGAAGAGACGGACGAGATTCTCCTTGAGACTGAGCCGTCCTTCGATCCGCGACAGATATTCGGGAATTCCGCCCGTCGCTCCGAAGATCACCGCCTGGGACTCGGAAGGGAAGGAAGGGAGCATCTCCCTCGTCTCGAAGAACGTGAAGGGCAGCACCTTGAACTGTGCCGTGCGACGCCCGTACAGCGGACTCCTGGCGCCGAGTACCTGATGTTCCATGAAACTCATCGAGGAGCCGCAGAGAATCAGGAACAGCTTTCCGTCCTTGAACCAACGGTCGACGTAGGCCTGCAGGATCGACGAAACGGCTGGCTTGGCCTGGGCCAGATAAGGGTACTCGTCGATGAAGAGCACGACCCGTTCCTTCGACGCCATGTGGTGGACATGGTCGAAGAGCGCATCGAATGTCGGGAAGGGCGGCAGATCGGCGCCTGGAAAGCTGACCTCGAGAACGGCCTTGGACAATCTCTCCAGGTTCTCCTTCTCCGTGGACTCGATGCCGACGAAGTAGATGGTCTTCTTTCCGCGGCAGAACTCGTTGACGAGCGTCGTCTTTCCGACACGTCTCCGCCCGTATATGACTGCGAATTCAAAATGACCGCTGTTGTACATCTCCTCGAGACGCGCCATTTCAGGCTTTCTTCCGACGAACATACCCTCACCTCATTCGTACATTACTAAGGTATGGATGAATAGTTCGCCTTCATCATGCCTCGGGACGACCCGCTTGTCAACGGACCGTGCCTGTAGGCACCGCCGATTCCGGTCCATGGTCGTCGAGGCTCTTCGAACGCCGCTAGTGGGCGACTCGTGCTGGCTCCGCGGGGACGCTGTTGAAGTACAGTTCGTCGGGGCAGATATCCTGCCCGGTCGCCCACTCGATGGACAGCCCGCCCACGTGCACGTCCTCGAAAAGCGCCCTGTCCTTGAGGCCGTCGAACGCCTTGAAATCCAGATAGGGTTTGACATCGAACACCCTCATCTCCTCGTTCGCGAAGGTGACGAGAAGACGATAATCACTGAGGGGGAGGACTTTGGTGGCTCTTGGTCTCATTGGCTTACTCCAGACCCTTGATGAGGTGAACAATTCCACTCTCATTATACTCCTTCCACGCGGTTCGCAAATCATTCTCATGCAATGCGACCCACGCTTCGACCAGCTTCCGCTGCTTGTTCGGAAATTCGCCGGCGATGATTTCACCTTCAAACGAGACCGATAAATCGAACTCGCCATATTTCGCGTGAACATGAGGCATATGGTGCTGGCCATTCAGCTCCCGGTACAGGTAGATGATGATTCCGTAGAACTGGGATATGATAGGCATTCCGTCTCTCCTTTCCACATGCTCCTACTCCCATTCTGCCCGTCTCCGCGCATTCTGTCGACCGCGGATCCGTGAAAAGTCCGGCCCTTTGTCGCCTTTTCGTCCTTTCTTCTCTCCGGCCCTTCTTATTGGTATCATCTTCCTATCGACCCCATCCCATCCACCCCGCCGGAGGATCCACACATGGACAAGGGACTGGTCCACATCTACTGCGGAGACGGCAAGGGCAAGACCACGGCCGCCGTCGGCCTCTGCACCCGCGCAGCCGGGAGCGGCCGCAAGGTGCTCTTCGTCCAGTTCCTCAAGGACGGCCGCAGCGGCGAGCTCAAGACCCTCGCGCGGATCCCCGGTGTCGAGATCCTCGCCGGCGTGCCGGTCAACGGCTTTCTCCGCGACAAGGACGCCGTCGCGCGGCGCAGCACCGCCGCCGAGCACCAGGCCCGCTTCGAGGACGCCGTCCGCCTCGTCTCCCACGGCACCTACGACATCCTCGTCCTCGACGAAGCCATGGCTGCGGTCAATCTCGGTCTCGTCCCCCTCGAAGCCATCACCGCCTTCCTCGACACGCGCCCCGCCGGGCTCGAGGTCGTCCTGACCGGCCGCGAGCCGCCCCAGGAGCTGCTCGACCGCGCCGACTACATCTCGCGCATCGAGTGCGTCCGCCACCCCTACCAGAAGGGCATCGCGGCGCGGCGAGGCATCGAGTGGTAGTCGATCCCCGCGAGG
>CAXNDY010000155.1:0-4212 GCA_964201095.1 Saccharofermentanales bacterium | reverse complement strand
AGGACGAGACCCTTGGTCCGCTCCGCCAGGGAGAGGACCGCCGGCGGGATGCGCAGGTCCTCCGGCGAGGGAAGTTCGGAATAGATCCGGCGGATCGAGATCGCGACGGAGCCGCGCTGGAGGAAGACGTTCGCGCGGAAACGGCCGATGTCGGGCAGGGAGACCGAGAAGTCTCGTTCCCCGGCGTTTCCCTGCTGGATCAGCTCGTCCCGCTTGACGGACAGCTCCGCCGCCATATAGGCGGTTTCATCGGGTCGGAGCGGTTCTCCGGCCATGCGCTTCAGCTGGCCCTCGATCTTGAGCACCGGTGGCACCCCGACGGTGATGAAGATGTCGGAAGCATGCTGCCTCGCGCTCTCCGCCATGATCTCCAGAAGCGATCTCATGCGTTGCCCTCCCATACGTTGCCCGGGCTCTCGTCGTATTGGAAAGGCTTCTGCCACTGCCGCCACGAGACGATGCGGCAGAAGCGGGCCGGCACCCCTGCGTCGGAGAAGTCGACCCTCAGTTCCATGAGGATGTTCTGGCCGTCGGAGTCGCCGACGCGGATGCGGACGTTCAGTCCGGTTCCGTCGCCCGTGAAGGAACCCTGTCCGCTCGGAATGCGCGTGGACAGCGCTTCGGCCGCGAGGTCCGGGAAGGACCCGCCGGGCGAGATCGAGCCCGCCTGCCGCGCGGCCGTGGCGAGGTCGTCCTCGATGGAAGCCAGCAGGGTTTCCGCCTCCGCATCGACCCTGTAGAATCCGGTGTTCCATGCGGCATGGCGCTGGGCCAGCTTCAGGCCGGAGTAGGAGGAGACGAGTGCCAGCACGCCGAACACGGCCAGCAGCACGGTCACCATCACGACGACCGCCGAAGCGCTGCCGCGCCGCGAACGCAGGGACCGGGCACCCGGCGTCCGCGCCCTCATGGAACGTCCTCCGCGGGTCCGGCCCAACGCGCTGCGGAGAGCTCATAGAGCGGCTTCCCGTCCTTCCGGGACGAGACCGCGACGGTCAGGCGCACGAGGGAGCCGACCCGCTCGGCGCGCACGTCCAGGCGGTAGGTCGCGGACCCTTCAGCGGTCGGCGTCATCTCGGCGTCCAGGAAGTTCGTCGCGGTGAATCCGCCGCCGTCGAGGACCGTCGAAGTGGCGACGTCGACGGATTCGATGCCGTTCGGACGGGTCGGGTCCTCCTGCGCCTTCCAGGACTCGACGACCGACGTGCAGGCCGAGACCGCGTGGTCGAGCGCGGAAGCCCGCGTCGCCAGCCGGTCGGCCGTCAGGAACACCTGCGCGAGGAAAACCCCCGCGATGGCGAGGACGGCGATGGCCATCACGAGCTCCACCAGGGAGAACCCACCCCGTCCTCGCGAAGCCCTGCGTCCGCCGCTCATGACGCGGTCTCCTCGAAGGAGCGGAGGTCGAGGAAGGTCTCGAGCTTCGTCCCGTCCTCGGCGATGGCGCGGATGCGCAGACCCGTTCCTTCGGTCTCGATCTCGATGCGGTCCACCGACGAGACGGTCGTGGCCATCCCGAACGTCGTCTCGGACCCCTTCAGGGCCAGCAGTTCGCACAGGGACCCGTCCTGACAGAAGACCATCTTCTCGTATGTCTCGCCGGAATACTCGTCCGCCAGGAACAGGGCCGGCCCCTCTCCGAAGGGATTCGTGCCGAGCCGGATGGCTCCGACCGCGTCGTGCTTGCGGATCTCGACCTCGAGGTAGGACACGGCGACGCGCAGCTGGCCATCGCGGTCCTTCCGCTCGAGCAACTTGCCGTAGGCGCCGCTTCCGGCGGCCGCCAAAGAGAAGACCAGCAGCCCCAGCACCAGCAGCAGGGTCATGTACAGGAGGAATTCGACGTTCGCGGTGCCCGACCGCTTCCGGCTCATCGGACCGTCACCCCCACGATCGGCGCCAGGTTTGCGCCGGGAACCTCGTAGAGGAAGACGTAGCGCGCGCGGTCCAGCAGGAGTCCGTAGTTCTTCTCCAGGTATTCCAGACTCGGCGGGTAGGCGCCTTCGAGGGCGTAGCACTGGACGACGGAACTGCGGATGGCCCGCTCGACCGAAGCCACGGAGAGGTCGGAGGACCGTCCGCCGAAGCGGGAGATGCCGAGGATCACGGCCACGAGGAGCACGGCGCTGGAGAGGACGGTGATCCATCGTGCGAGCGAGGCGTAGTCCCTTTCCCTGCCTGTGCGGTTCATCGCTTCGTCCGCTCAGCCGATCGAGGACATGATGCCGATGAGGGGCAGCATGACGGAGAGGAGGATCGCGCCGACGACGAGCGAGAGGATCGTGACCAGCAGCGGTTCCACGATGCCGGTGATGCGGCGCAGGCTGGCGTCGACCTCCTCTTCGTAGAGGCGGGAGACCCGGCGCATGACGGAGTCCAACTCGCCGGTCCGGTTGCCGAGCTCGAGCATGTGGACGAACAGCGGGGGGAAGATCCCCGTCTCGCCGATCGCCTTGAACGGGTCCCCTCCCTCGGAGACGAGCTTGCGGCAGCCCTCGATGCGGGCTGCGACGACTTCGTTGCCGACGACGCTGGAGGAGAGGTGGAGCGCCTCCTCGAGTCCGCACCCGCTGCCGAGCAGATAGCCCATGGCGAGACTGAAGCGCGAGGCGTGGAGACGGCGGTAGAAACCGCGGAAGAACGGCGTGCGCAGCTTGAAGGCATCGGAGGACCGGCGCGTCGCGTCCAGATGGAAGTAGAGGTACAGGGCGATGCAGATCAAGACCAGCAGCGGCAGGAAGACGACCGCGTACTTCACGAGGAAGGCGCCGCCGTCGAGCAGGAAGACGGAGAACCCGGGCAGTTCGCCGCCCAGGGAGGTCAGGATGTCGCGGAAGACCGGAAGCACCTCGACGACGAGCATCAGGATGATGGCGGCCATCATGGCGAGCAGCACGGCCGGATACATCAGGGCGCCGCGCAGGCGCTTGCGGATCCGGTCGTCCTTTTCGAAATAGTCGGAAAGGTTCTCGAGGACCTTGTCCAGGTTCCCCGTGTATTCCCCGACCTTGACCATGTCGACGGCGTAGGGCGGGAAGCCACCGACGGTCTTCATGGTGGCGGATAGGGAACTCCGTTCCGATACGCCGACCGCGAGTCGTTGCAGCGTCGCCGCTGCCCGGCGGTCCGAGGTGCTGGCGGCGACCATGGTCAATCCTTCTCCGAGGGGGATGCCCGCCCTGAGGACCAGCGCGGCCTGACCGCACATCCAGGAAAGGTCGGAGGAAGGGAGGAGTCGGGAGGTCTTCGTCTCGGAATCCATGCGCTTAGCTCCTTCCGGCAACGGCGAGGCGCCGGTGGGGTCCGGTACCGCCTCCATTATACCTCAGAGCGGCCTCGAAGACGCTCCCCTGGCGATCCCGGATCAGGTGCCTTCGAGACGCGCCCGGACGATGAGCCGCTGCGTCGGACCGAACAGGGGATAGGAGCAGCTGATCAGGGTCATCCCGTAGTCGACGCCCTCGATCGGATACAGCACCCAGTTCTCCTCCGCTTCGACGATGAAGGAATCGTAGACGATATACCGGTAGGTCGTCTTCCCGTCGTTGAAATCGACCGTGTCGCCCGCCACCAGATAATCCAGGTGGACGAAGCACTTGGTCGCCAGTCCCCGGCGATGGCCCGCGAGGCAGACGTTGCCGATCTGCCCGGCCTGTGCCGTCGTGGACACGTGTCCGACGCCCACGCGGAGTTCGTCGGCGCCCGCTCCTTCGACGACCGAGATGGTGAGGTCCATCTTCGGGATGGTCAGACTGCCGAGCAGTGTGAAACTGGACAGTGGTGGACGTGTCGGTTTCGGGGTGTTCGTCGGACCTGGCGTCGAAGTGGGGCCGGGCGACAGCGTCGGCAGCGCGGGGTCGCGCGTCGGGCCGGCGGTCGGAGTCGGTTCCAGTGTGAGGGTAGGTCCCGGTGAAGGTTCATCCTGTCCGAGCTGCTGCATCTGGATCGCGAATTCAGCTTCGGCCTGCCGGATCTGGAAATACTCGAAGATCTGGATGCCGCCGGTTCCGACGAGAATGGCGACGCCTACGAGAAGCGCGAGATTGGATACCCAGCTGCGCCTGGTCTTCGTCTTCCTGGTTTTCACTTCACCTTGACGCGTGTCCATGTCGGAGAATCTCGCTTTCCGGATATGTCAAAGGCCCCCCGAGGTCATCGGGGGGCCTTCGGTCCATGATGTCTAGTTGTGGTTCTTGCGCCTCTTGAGCATCA
>CAXNDY010000154.1:0-4220 GCA_964201095.1 Saccharofermentanales bacterium | reverse complement strand
GGCGACCTCCAGCACCCGCCCGCCGTTCTCCCCGAGATGGTCCGCCTCTGGCGCGAAGAGGGCTTCGAGATCGTGGAGGGCGTGAAGTCCTCCCGCGGCCGCGAGAGCCTCGGCAGCCGCCTCAACGCCGCGCTGTTCTACCGTCTCTTCCGACGCCTCTCCGGCTTCGACCTGGAGAACGCGTCCGACTTCAAGCTGCTCGACCGCCGCGTCGTCGCGGAGTGGCGCCGCCTCGGCGAGCACGACACGTTCTTCCGCGGCCTTTCGGCGTGGCTCGGGTTCCGCCGCTGCAAGGTGCCCTTCGAGGTCGCGGAGCGCAAGGCCGGCATCAGCAAGTGGTCGCCCCTGAAGCTCCTCCGCCTCAGCCTCAACGCCATCACCTCCTTCTCCGCCATGCCCCTCCAGTTCGTCTCCTTCATAGGCGGCGTACTGGTCGTCCTCTCCCTCGCCCTCGGCATCCAGACCCTCGTCCTCTGGGCCACGGGCGGAGCCGCCAGCGGCTTCACCACCGTGATCCTGCTCCTGCTCCTCATCGGCGGCTGCATCATGCTCAGCCTCGGACTGATCGGGCTCTATCTCGCCCGGATCTTCGACGAGGTCAAGGGCCGGCCGCGCTACATCGTCGCGGACGACACCCGAAGGAGGGCGCGCTGATGCTCGGTTTCCAGGATCTTCCCGGCTTCGGCGGCCTGCTGGCCTTCGTCTATCTCGCCGTCTGTCTTCTCTTCGGCAGCGCCCTCCGCGCCCGGCTCCTCCCCCCCGCCGCCGTCCTCTTCGACGGCGTGCGCGGCATCCGCACGGTGGACGGAGACGAGACCGGCGCCGACGTGGCCCCACGGATCGGCCCGACTCCTCCCGCGTGGGTCTTCGACGTCCCCGCCTCGTTCCTGCTCGGCTCGATTGCCCTCACCACGTTCGTCTATCTTCTCGCCTATGCAGTCGACGCCCTTCTCCCCACTCCCTCCGCCATCCACCCGCTTCTTCCGGCGAACCTCCTCGGCATGGCGGTCGCGGTCGCCGCCACCCTCTTCCTGCGCCGCTCCACCGGCTCGAGCCGCCAGGTGCCGATCGCCTCCCTCGCCCCGCACCCCGTCGTCGAGGCCCTCACCGCAGCGGTCCGCTCCGTCCGGTCCGCCGTCGCGACCTTCGTCGCCTCCCCCTTCTACGCCATCTCCATCGTCCTCTTCCTCCTCATCGGCGCCTTCATCATGGGCTACGTCTTCTTCGTCCGCGACGGCGTCCTCTACTCCGGCGTGACCGCCTTCAGCGACTACTCCCCCCACACCGCGATGATCCGCTCCTTCTCCCACGGCCGCAACTTCCCCACGGAGTACCCCCACTTCGCCGATGACGGCATCCGCTATCACTTCATGTTCCTCTTCTTCACGGGCAATCTCGAGTTCCTCGGCCTGCGCATCGACCTGGCCTTCAACCTGCTCGGCACCCTCGCGCTCGTCGTCTTCTGCTCCCTCCTCGGGTCGCTCGGTGTGCTTCTCACCGGACGCCGCGGCGTCTACTTCCTCGGCCCGCTGCTGCTCTTCCTCCGCGCCTCCACCTCCTTCGTCCCGTTCCTCGCCGGCGTCCTGAGTGCAGCGAAAGGCAGCGTCCCCGCCTTCTTCGCCCGCCTCTTCGCCCAGCGCGACTTCATCGGCGATACGCTCCGCGACGACTGGGGGCTGTGGACCTACAACGTCATCGGCAATCAGCGGCACCTCCTGTGGGGAGCCTCGGTCCTGGTCCTCGCCCTCTTCGTCTTCCTGCCCTTCGTCCGCCGCATGATGGCCGCCATCGACGAGGCGCGCCGCACGCCCGTTGCGCTCGCTGTCCCCGTCGCTCCGGTCGACCCGCAGATCACGACCGACGACCTGCTCCAGAACCTCGCCGCTTCCGCTGAAGCCGATGCCGCTGGAGCGCCAGCAGACCCGGCCGAAGCCGATTCCGCATCCGCAGCCGACGCCGCCCCCGCTTCCGCCGCTCGCCGTCACCCCTTCCCCACCCTCTACGCCCTCTTCGGCCGCAGGGACGCCTGGCTGCCCAAGCGCGGGGACCACTCGCCCGTGCTGGCCGTCCTTCTCCTGCTCGTCCTTCTCCCCTACTGGCACGGTTCCGTCCTGATCGCCACCCTCCTCGTCCTCGGCGTCCTCACGATCTTCTCCGAAGCCCGCCTCGTCCACGTCACCACGGCTGCCCTCGCCATCGGCGCCTCGTTCCTGCAGACCGCCTTCTTCGCCGGCACGAGCAAGAGCATCGTGGACCCCGCGGTCTTCATCGGATTCCTCGCCGACGACAAGAGCTTGGGCGGCATCCTCTCCTACAGCTTCGAGGCCTTCGGCCTCACCTTCGTCCTCATGCTGCTCCTCCTCTTCTATCTCCGCAGGACCCAGTCCCTGGTACTGGCCTCCTTCATCGTCCCGTTCGTCTTCGCCTTCACCGTCTCCATGACACCGGACGTCACCGTGAACCACAAGTACATCGTCCTCTCCTTCGCCCTCGTCAACGTGTTCATCGCCGGCCTGCTCTGCGACCTCTGGGTCTCCAAGGTCCCTCGTGCGCTGCCCGCCGTCGACACGGAAGTCAGCCCGGCCTCCGCCTCGGACATCCCCGCACCGGCGGTCCACGTCCCGGAAGACGCCCCCGTCCGTTCCGCCGCGCCCTTCCTCCCGACCTTCTTCCAGCGCACCCTCGCCGTCGTCCTCGGCATCGCCCTCATGACCACCGGGGTCATCGACACCATCGTCTACATCAACCGCAACCGCCAGTCCGTCGGCATGGATCTCGACTCCCCCCTGGTCGCGTGGATCGAGCGGCACACCTCCCCCGATGCGGTCTTCCTCACGCGCGCCCTCGCCTACGACGCCTTCTTCCTCTCCGGCCGCATGACGTATGACGGCTGGTCCTACTTCGCCTGGTCCGCCGGCCACGACACCCACAGCCGCGGCGACGAGGTCAAGGCGCTGTTTTCGGGCTGCGATGGAGACATCGTCGAGTTCCGGAAGCGCGTCGCGGCGGACGGCATCTCCTTCGCCCTCGTCGACGACGACCTGCGGAAGGGCACCGACCCCCAATTCAACGCGTCCTTCTTCGAGCGGTACTGCAAGGTCGCTGTGACTTTCCCCGAGCTCGGCAATCTCGTGGTCTACGACCTGCGCACCGACCCCCTGCTCGGCGCCCTGAACCCGTAGCGGGCGTCGGATGGCCGCAGCGCTCTTCCTCCTCCTCGCCTTCCTCTTCGGGGACCGCCTCCGGCGTCTTTTCGTGCCGGACACGCGCCGCCTCTTCGCCGGCATCGCGGGCACGGCGGACAATCCCGACGACGTCCGGCCCCTGCCTCCCGCATGGACCTTCGAACTTCCCGCCGCGCTCCTCCTCGGCATCCTGCCGCTGACCTGGGCGGTCTACCTCGCGGCCTGCGCCTTCGACGCCGTGCTCCCGCTGACCATCGCCCCCCTGCTTCCGGCCAATGTGCTCGTCCTCGCCCTCGCCGCCCTGTGCGTCGTCCCTTCCCTCGTCAGCCAATTCCGAGCGCACCGCAGCGCCACCCTCCGCCGCCGACTTCCTGTCCCGCGTGTTTTCCTCGCCCGCCTCCGCGCCTTCCGCCCCGCGCGTCCCTCGCTCTACCTGTTCTCCCTGCTCGCCTTCGCCGCGCTCGCGTGGTATCTCATGGCCTCGGTCTTCTACGTGAAGGATGGCGCGCTCTACGCCGGCGCCACCGTGTTCAGCGACTTCGCGCCGCATACCGCCCTGATCCGCTCCTTCTCGCATGGCCGCAACTTCCCCACCGAGTATCCCATGTTCTCGGGGGATGGCATCCGGTACCATTTCCTCTTCCTCTTCCTCACGGGCAATCTCGAGTTCCTCGGACTGCGCATCGACGTCGCGTTCAACCTGCTCGGCGCCCTCGGCCTCGTCGCCTTCTGCCTGCTCCTGGGCTCCCTCGCCGTGCTGCTCGTCCGCCGCCGCTCCGTCTTCCTCGTCGCGCCGATGCTCCTCTTCCTGCGCAGTTCCCTGGCTTTCCTGACCACCATGGCGCGCATGCTCCGTGAGTCCGACGGGGACCCCCTCGGCGTCCTCGTCGGCCTGCTGGTCAACCGCAGGTTCATCGGCGACACGCCCTACGAGAACTGGGGGCTCTGGGCGGTCAACGTCTACGGCAACCAGCGCCACCTGCTCTGGGGCTTCGCCGTCCTTCTGCTCGCCCTCTTCTTCCTGCTCCCTTTGTG
>CAXNDY010000153.1:0-4222 GCA_964201095.1 Saccharofermentanales bacterium | reverse complement strand
TCGATCAGGGCGCCCCTGTCGCGCGCGTCCGTCACGAGCCGCTTGACCGGCGACGAATCCGGACCGACGACCGCGATCACGCGCGCCGCCGAAACGAGGTTTCCGAATCCCACCTTCACGAAGACCATGCCCTGCCGTTCCTCCACTGTCCTGCTCACTCGAGGTTCTGGATCTGCTCGCGGATCTTCTCCAGCTCGCTCTTCATCTCGACGACGGTCCGGGTCAACTCGAGGTCGTTGGCCTTCGAGCCGGTCGTGTTGACCTCCCGGTTCAGTTCCTGCATCAGGAAATCGAGTTTCTTCCCGACCGGAGCGTCCTGCTTCAGCGTATCCTCCAGCTGGGTGATGTGGCTGGCCAGCCGGACCAGTTCCTCGTCGACGGAGCATCGGTCGGCGTAGAGCGCAACTTCGGCGGCCAGTCGCTGTTCATCGAAGAGCACCGACGCCTTGTCGCCCAGCAGGTCCTGGACGCGCAGGGCGAGCTTCGTCCGGTATTCCTCCGGCACCCGCGGCGCCCGCTCCTTGACCTTCCGGGCCAGTTCGCGGAGTCCGTCGGTCTTGCGGCGGATATCGAGACAGAGCTTCCCGCCCTCCTCGGCCCGCATCGCGACCAGACTGCGCAGCGCCTCCCTCAGTGCTTCCTCGAGCAGCGACCAGGTCTCCTCCTCGGCGGGTTCGGAGGCCTCGGGGCGCATCACGTCGCCGATCTTCGCGACCTGCGCGGCCGTCACCTTCTCGTCGGAGCCGATCGCGCGGGCGATCTCGCGCAGCGCCTCGGCATACGCCTGGGCGAGGGGAAGGTCGACGACGATGCGGCCGGCCTCTGGACGCCGGTCCTCGTAGGTGATGTAGAGGTCGACCTTGCCCCGTCCCACGCGCGCGGCGACCGCCTCGCGGACGCGCGTCTCGAGGGACGCGATCGAGCGCGGCATCCGCACCTGGATGTCGCAGTACCGGTTGTTGACGGTACGGATCTCGACAAGGAAACGCCTTCCATCAGCCACGGCCTCGCCGCGTCCGAATCCGGTCATGCTGTTGGGCATCGTGCACCCGCCTTCGTATGCGTCCTTGGGAACTGCGGTCGGAAAACACCGGAAATCGCTTCGTCCGCAAGGCTATGTCATTATACCCTACGACATCCTTCGACCGCAAGGGGTGTTTTCGCCTGAAACCCTAGAGGGGCAAGGGTTTGAAGGATATATGGTCGGCAGATGCGTTGCGGTAGAGGACCCCGTTCACGACTCCGGAAACCCCCCTCCCCGCGGCCTCCCCATGCAGGTGTCCGAAGACGCAGACATCGGCTCCGTGGGCCTCGAGCACTTCGGAGAAGGGAGTCGGACACTGGTGCGCGGTCATCGGCGGGTAGTGCAGCGCGACGACGAGCCGGTCGCCCGCGCATCGGATCCGCTCCCCTTCCGCCAGCGACAGATTCAGTCGGGCGACTTCGCGGGCGAGGATCTTCTCGTCCGCGGCGCCGAACGCGCTGTCCTCCGGAAGAAGCCACCCACGGGTGCCGCAGACGACCGTGCCCGGTCCGCCGGGGTCCTGTTCCGGCAGCCGCACGCCGGTGTTGCGGAGGAACGAGATCGTCGAGAACCCGTGTTCGACGAGGAAGCGGTCCATCTTGGCGAGCGTGGTCCACCAGTAGTCGTGGTTGCCGCGAAGGAGGATCTTGCGCCCGGGCAGCGCGTCCAAGAAGGCGAGGTCCGGGACGAGTTCGGGGAGGTGCATCGCCCAGGAGATGTCGCCGGGCACGAGCACCACGTCGTCGGCGGCGACCGTTTCGGTCCAGGCGGTGCGCAGCCGCTCCGCGTGGTCCTTCCACTGCGGGCCGAAGACGTCCATCGGCTTGTCGCTGCCGAAGGAGAGGTGCAGGTCGGCGATGGCGAACAGGGTCATCGGGTCTCCTCCTGGCTTTCCGCCGGCTCCGTGGAAGCGAGGGCGGGGTGGAAATGCGCGTTCACGGCGGCGACGGCGGCGGAGGTCATCCCCTCGACGGCCGCCAGTTGTTCGACCGTGGCCTCGGATACGCCCTTGATGGTTCCGAAGACCGAAAGCAGGGCGCGTCTTCTCGCCGGTCCGATGCCGGCGATGCCCTCGAGGGTGAACCGCTTGGTCCGTTTCGACATCAGCTTCCGATTGTACTTCTGCGCGAATCGGTGCGCCTCGTCCTGCACGGCGGTGAGCAGGCGCAGGAGGCGCATCCGCCGCTCCCGCTCCTCCGGGTCCGAGGGCGCTTCCCCGCGCGCGTCGAGCGACCGGAGCCCGAGTTCGACCGTGCGGCCGTCGGGCAGGACCAGTCCCCGGGTGCGGTGGCGGTCGTCCTTGACCATGCCGGCCACGGGAACCCGCCAGCCCCGTTCGGACATGGCCGCCTGCGCGGCCTGGACCTGCCCGATCCCCCCGTCCATGAGCAGGAGGTCCGGCGCGGCGCCGAACTCCTCGTCTCCCTTGCGTCCGAGGCGCCGGGAGACGGCCTCCTGCAGCGAGGCGCGGTCGTCGCGGCCTTCGGTGCCGATGCGGAAGAGGCGGTAGGACTTGCGGTCGGGCTTGCCGTCGAGGAAGACGACCATCGAGGCCGCCTTGTCGTCGTTGGCCGTGTTGGAGATGTCGAACGCCTCCACGCGGTAGGGCGCGGCGGAAAGGCCGAGCAGGGCGGCCAGGTCTCCGAGGGCCGCCTTCACGGCCTCCTCCCCGTGCCCCTGGAGCACGGCGCGCCGGTGCAGCGCGACGGCGGCGTTCTCGACGGCCATGGCCTCGAGGCCGGCGTCGTCGCCGCGCTGCGGGACGCGCAGGCCCACGCGGGCGCCGCGCAGTCCGGCGAGGAGGGCCTGCACGTCCTCCGTGCCCGCCGGGAGGCAGGGGACGAGGAGCTCCGGCGGCACGGCCGGCGCGTCGGGGTAATGCTGCGCGAGGAACGCGGCGAGGATCTCCTCGTCGGGTGAGCCGTCGTCGGGCAGGAAGAAGGTCCCCTGGCCGACGATGCGCCCGGCGCGGACCTCGAGCTTGCGGACGCAGCACTCCGTCCCGTTGCGCGCGAGTCCGAGCGCATCCTTGTCGGCATCCTTGCCGGACACGGCCTTCTGCTTCGCGAGGATTCGGGTTAGGGCGTTGAGCCGGTCGCGGTAGACGGCGGCGGACTCGAAGCGTTCCTCTCTGGCCGCGGTCTCCATCGCGGTCTGCAGATCCTGCAGGATGCCGTCGTAGCGGCCCTCGAGGAACCGGCAGATGCCCTCGATCACGGCGCGGTAATCGGCGGCGGATACGGTGCCGAGGCAGGGCGCGATGCAGCGGCCGATGTGGTAGTTGAGGCAGGGACGCTCCTTGCCGATGTCCCTCGGAAAGACCCGCTGGCACGTCTTCATCGGGAAGATCGCGCGCAGCGCCTCGAGCGCTTCGTAGAGCGGACCGCTCAGGTACGGACCGTAGTACCGGGCGCCCTCGAGGCGGTCCTCTCCGATGCGGAAGGCCTTGCCCACGCGGGGGTACGTCTCGTTCAGGGTCACGCGGATGTAGGGGTACTCGTGGTCATCCTTGAGGAGGATGTTGTAGCGGGGCTGGTGCCGCTTGATGAGGTTGCACTCGAGGAGCAGCGCCTCGAATTCGCTGTTGCACACGACGAAGTCGAAGTCGTGGACGTGGGAGACCATCGCCTCCACCTTGACGCCGCCACGGGGGGACTCGCCCCCGAAATAGCTCGCAAGGCGGTGGCGCAGCGAGTTCGCCTTGCCGACATAGATGACGCGGCCGGACGCATCCTTCATCAGGTACACGCCCGGCTTGGCGGGAACAAGGTCCAGTCGTGCGTCCAGCGGGACGCGACGCTCGTCGGTCGTCATGGTTCGAACGGGCCGCGGCGGGAGGCTAGGCTTCGGGGTGAGTCAGATAGGAAGTGACGGCCTCGAGCGCTTCGATTTCGTCGTCGCCGTCGACGGTGACGGTCATGTCCGCCTGGTTCTCGATGCCGAGAGACATCACGCCGAGCAGGCTCTTGGCGTTCGCACGGCGGTCTCCGCGGGACAGCCAGACACTCGAACGGAAAACGGAGGCCTTCTGGATCAGGACCGCGACGATCTTCATCTGAAGGGATTCGTCGCACCGGAACACCACGGTCTTTGAAAGCATGCCGTCATCCTCCTCTAGGGGTTTTGGTTCACGCCTACAGTATAGAGTCGCCCCACAGGGGTGTCAAACTGTGCGCCGATCGCTCCTACAGCGAGTCC
>CAXNDY010000152.1:0-4250 GCA_964201095.1 Saccharofermentanales bacterium | reverse complement strand
GGACCGACCACGATCCGCGTGCTCTCCGTCCAGGAGAACGTGCGCAAGGAGCAGGCGGAAAACCTGTATGAACTGCTGGAAACGGCCCGGACTCCGAAAGAGAACTGATACGGCATCGAGCGGCATATTACAGAACGATTTCATTCCGGTTAAATGCTTCCGCGACGAGGCCCGGGACTTGCTTCCGGAAGGCCCGGGGCGATAGAATCCGGATGGGTACGTTCGTCCGCAACACGAAAGCCAGACCGAAAGGAATCCGATGGTACACGCCGCTGGAACCGGAGACAACCGAAAGACCGCACCGAAACGGAAGGTCCGTCGCGGCGGTTTCGTCTGGGTGGTCGTCGCGGTGTTCCTCATGGTGGGGTCCGTCGTCTCCCTCGGCCTGATTCTGGACCAGGACCGCCAGATGGAGCGGATCCGGCAGCATTCGATCGAGGTCGCGGCGGAATACCAGGCGGCCCTCGAGCGCAACCAGAAGGTGCACGATACGCTGGCGAGCATGGGGACGGATACCTACATCGAACGGATCGCCCGGGACCAGCTCGGCATGGTGAAGCCAGGCGAAAGGGTCTTCAATACCGTCGAATGAGTTCAACCAGCTGAATATCCGCTCCCATGGCGGATCGCACGGAATTGTTCCACGTGAAGCGCTCCCTTTCGGGGGGCGCTTCCTGCATTCGAGGCATGTGCGTGTGGCGATTGACTTCGACGCGACAGGGGGGTATGTTGAAATTGGTGAGTGAACGTTCGTTCACTATCGATTCGAAACAGGTACGGGAAGCGAAACGACCCTCATCCACCAGGTCAAGGAGGGCGGAATGAAGTCGACCACGAACGGGGACAGGATCGCCAGGAATGCCCTGGAACTCTTCTGCGCGAAGGGCTTCAAGGGCACGAGCGTACGGATGATCGCCGAACGCTCGTGCGTCTCGGTGGGGAATCTCTACAACCACGCAACCGGCAAGGAAGAGCTGTTCGACCGGCTGTTCGCGGAGCGCTTCCCCGGTGCGCACATCGAGCGCATCTTCTCGGAGATCCGCCCCGACGCAGCGCTTTCGGAGGTCGTGGAGTCCGTGCTCGGAAACATGCTGCGCTACGCGGAGGCGGATCCGTACTTCTTCCAGCTGGTGATGGTCGACTTGAACGAGTTCGGCGGGGAACACCTGCGACGGTATGGCGAGCCCTACGACCGTCCTCTTCCGGAAATCGTCTCCGCCCTTCCCGAGGGCTCCGGGCTGGCCGGAGCGGTGGGCTCGCTGCGAAGCGACATCGGGGGAGGGGAGTTCACGCGCTTCTTCCTGTGGCTGTTCTTCGCAGTCGGTTTCACGGCGGCGATGCGCAGGGCGACGAATGATGAAACCGGAGACGACGGGACGTTCCGCACCGTGCTGAAGGTGGTGCAGCGAGGCGTAGCCGAGGCAGGGGAAGGAAAACGGAGGGACGCGACATGAAGGTGCTGGTGACCGGAGGACTCGGGAACATCGGATCCGCCGTGGTGAAGACGCTGCTCGAGGATGGCGTGGAGGTCCGGGTCTTCGAACAGGCGACGAGGCTGAACCTGCGGAAGGCCGCGAGCGCGGCCGAGCGTGTCGCCAGGGCGGCCGCCCGTGCGGCGGGGTCGGCGGCAAGGGCGGCGATCGACGAGGCCAGACGTCTGGGGAAGGCGGTCGGGCTGAAGGGACGGACGAACGTGAGCCGCAGCGCAAGCGAAGATGCGGCGGAGACGTTCCGGGAACATGCGCGGCGGCTGCGCGGCCTGGAGGTCGCGTGGGGCGACCTCGGGGATGGAAGTGGCCTGGCGGAAGCGGTCGAAGGCTGCGACGCCGTGGTGCACATGGCCTTCATCATTCCTCCGACGAGCGAACGGCGTACGGAATGGGCGCGCAACATCAACGTGGGCGGTACGCGCCGGCTTCTGGACGCCTGTCTGGCGAGCGGGAGGAATCCGCGCGTGGTGTTCGCCTCCTCGATTTCCGTCTACGGGAATTCGCAGGGAAAGACGCCGCCGCGTAGGGTCGGCGACGAGGTCGGACCCATCGATGCGTACGGAAAGATGAAGGTCGAGTGCGAGGACATGCTGAAGGAGTCCGGGCTCCCGTGGACGATCCTGCGGGTCGCGGCCGCGCCGACCATCGACTGGCAGCGGATCGATCCGATCATGTTCGAGATCCCGCTGACCGACCGGATCGAGTTCGTGCACCCGGAGGACGCGGGATACGCGTTCGCGAAGGCTGCGCAGATGCCGGAGACGCAGGGGAGGACGATGCATATCGGCGGCGGGGCGCGCTGCCAGATGACCCAATATGAATTCATGCGCAAGGCGCTGACGATGCTGGGCGTACGGATGCTGCCCAGTGAAGCGTTCGGACCGAAGAACTACCACACCGACTGGATGGACACGGAGGAGAGCCAGGCGCTCCTGCATTACCAGAGGAAGGACTTCGACGCGTTCCTGCGGGAGCAGGCCGTGCGGTACGGCGCACGGAAGGCCCTGGTGGTGCTGGCGCGGCCGATCGCAAGGGCGGTGCTGCTGTCGCGGTCGCCCTATTACAAGGAGAACATGCGGGTACGGCGGAACCGGAGGTCGAGAGCGACGCCGCTCTAGGCCTCGGAGGGGAGTTCGGCGGGCAGGGCGGCGAAGACGGCCTCGAAGATGGCGAGGGCTTCATCGAGCTGGGCGTTGGTGTGCGTGGCGGTGTAGCTGGTGCGCAGGAGGCAGGCCTCGATGGGCACGGCGGGCGGGAGGACGGGGTTCACGTAGACGCCGGCGTCGAGAAGGTGCTTGACGACGACGAGGGTGCGGACCATGTCCTGGGTGAGGATGGGGATGATGGGGACGATCTCGTTGCCGCTGTCGTACATCGGCAGCCCGATGCGACGGAAACCGGCGCGCATGTAGGCGGCGATCTCGTTGAGGCGGCGGACGCGCCAGGGTTCGGCTTCGAGGATCCGGAGGGACTCGAGGGCGGCGGCGACCTGTCCGGGGGGCACGGAGGCGCTGAAGATGAAGGGGCGCGAGTTGTGCTTGATGAAGTGCACGACGTCCTCGCTGGCGGCGACGTAGCCGCCGAGGGAGGCGAGGGTCTTCGAGAAGGTGCCCATGATCAGGTCGACTTCCCCTTCGAGTCCGAAGTACTCGGCCGTGCCGCGGCCTGCGGCGCCGAGGACGCCGAGGCCATGGGCGTCGTCGACCATGACGCGGGCGCCGTATTTCTTCGCGAGTCGGACGATTTCAGGCAGATTGCAGATCTCGCCTTCCATGCTGAAGACGCCGTCGGTGACGATCAGGACGCCGTGCGTTTCGTCGCAGCAGTTGGCGAGGTGACGCTCGAGGTCCTCCATGTCGGAGTGGTTGAACTTGAGGACCTTGGCGAAGCTGAGTCGGCATCCATCGACGATGCTGGCGTGGTTCATGCTGTCGCTGAGGATGATGTCGTTGCGGCCGGTGATGGAGGAGATGATGGCGAGGTTGGACTGGAAGCCGGTGCTGAAGGTGAGGGCGGCTTCCTTGTGGAGGAACTTCGCGAGGGCTTCCTCGAGCTGCATGTGGAGGGTCAGGGTGCCGTTCAGGAAACGGGAGCCGGAGCAGCCCGTGCCGAACTGCTGGACCGCGTCGATGGCGGCTTTCTTGACGCGCGGGTCGGAGGTGAGGCCGAGATAGTTGTTGGAACCGAGCATGAGGGTGCGATGCCCCATCATGACGACCTCGGTGTCCTGTCCGGTCTCGAGGGCGTGGAAATACGGGTAGATGCCGGCGGCCATGGCCTCCTTGGCTTTCGTGTATTCCGTGCATTTCTGGAAGAGATCCATGAGGGTCGCTCCTTTCGGGGGACGAAGCCCGGGTGGGGAGTCGTCCGGTCCAGTCAAGGCGGATGATAACACAAAGCCAGTCAAAGGAAAATACGGATTTTGCATTGGCGGAAGAAGGTATGTATAATCCGAACACGTGCAAAGGGTAGGCCCGAAGGGCTTCGAGGCCATCGCAAACAATGTGGAACGGAGCCGGGCGCTCCGAGCAGAGGGAAGCATGCCGAGCCGCAGGGACCTCTATGGAATCGTCGAGATGAAGCGCCGCTTCGGACGGGGAGACGTGGCGCTCGACCGGATCGTCGCATACTACCGTGAACACGAGCCGGAGATCAGCCGCACGACCGTCCGGTGGCGCATGACCGTGCTCCGGAGCGCCGGTGTGGTGACTGCCGTCGCGCGGGGCGTCTACAGGCTCGAACGGAGCCGGGATTTCCTGC